>JABDQY010000272.1 GCA_013042025.1 Bacteroidia bacterium | reverse complement strand
CAATTACTCTTTCTTCTTGTTTACTTGGTCTTGGAACTTCATTTAAATCTGCAAAGTGATTCCAAACAACTTTTGGTTCTAGGTCGCGTACGTTCATAAGCGTGCGAAGTTAATAAATACCAAAGCTATATCGCATTATTCATTGCTTTTTTTAGCTTGTTTAATTTAGGTCTACTGAGTTACACGTGTAACCAACAAATAAGAAGAATTGCTTCATATTTGAAGCATAATACAAGCTATATTTTTAAAGACAAAAGCTTGTAGTTTTAATACGTTTTATACAGAATTCTTTTTTTCTGATATTAAGCTTAGTTATTTAAAGGCAATCGAAAGGTTGCCTTTTTTTTAGAATAATGTCAATTCATTATCCTCTTTAATTATTTCTGGATAGATAACCTCGTTTGTAGCTTCCTCAACGTTTCCTAGAGCATCTTTGCCTCTTATTCGTGACACAGTGTAACCATTTAATTCATGATCTGGATATGGTTTTATTAGTTCCTCAATCAATTTTTTATCAGCCGGTTCCTCTACCATTCTTAACCATTCTTCTTGCGTTTCCTCTATTAAAAGTAGTGGCATTCTCGGTTCCTTTAACTTTGGGTTATTGTGAATAGTAGTCATCAATTCATTCGCCTTCGTTGTTACAATTGAGAAGGTATGAATATCGTGTCCTGCATCAGGGTTAAACCATTTGCTATATAATCCCGCTACGGGTAATAAATCTTTCTCTTTGTGATAAATATAATAGGGGAATGTCTTTCCATTTAAATGTCGATGCTCATAAAAACCCTCAATATAGATTATACAACGTTTATTTTTTGCTGAAGAACGAAAACTAGGTTTCTCCCAGATTTTTTCTCCTCGTGCATTTAGTGTTTTATTCCATATTGCATTTTTTTGCTGTTCGTCTCGCACCCAAGAAGGTACCAAACCCCATGTAGCTAATGTTGGAGCGAAGGGAGCTTCACTAGTGTAGATAATCATTTGAGGGTGACTAAATCCAGAAACATGATTTAGTTCAATCTCATCTGGAGAAAAGATACTTAACTTCTCATTAATCTCTTCAAATTGAGCTAAATTACCATCGAGGATAGCTCTTCTAAGTTGTTTTTCTAATGAGGTTTTAATATCGTAACACACTTCACGAATATAGTGCTAATGACTATTATTAAGAAGTGATACATACACTTTCCGCCAGCCTTTCCAACGCTCAGTTTCACTAAAGCTTTCGTTATGCCAGAGCGAAACAAATAACCCGTTAACTTTTCTAACTTTATCCATGAGATTGGTTAAAGTCTTAATTGCTTGTTCTGGACTTTCATTACGATAGTGCAGTGGAGTTATATCCATGGCACAAAATGGAACCAGTCTTAAACTAGTCTCACTTTCTGTCTTTAAGTTATAGAAGTAGAATGGACTGGCAATTCCGGCTCTGAATCCTAGGTGAGTAGAATAGCCCATTGTATGTTCTTCAACAATTCCATTTTTAATTAGTACCTCATAGGTTTGTGGCATTTGATGCATTAAGAAATGCTGTCTGCTCGTCGTCACTGCAGACTCAAGAATTGTTTTTAAACGTTTAATCTCCACGTTAACAAGGCTCTTGTTATCATTACTTTGATAGGATGGATGTATACCAACAGTACAATTCTCAGCCAAATTTAGCCTCCTAATTAACGATTTAAAATTACTGTTTGTGTGTGATACATTCTTGTCAAACTTGCTTCTATTTCCAAGTAAAATGAAATAATTAACGTTCGTATTAAACTCGCTATGTACTTCGTTTTGCCATTCAAAATTGAAGAAAGGATCCGACTTTAAACCCAAGAGTACAGGCCATCTGTCTTTCAAGTTTTCCCATTTTCCTTGTAACAAATCTTGGATTGTTCCAACAAAATTTCTTATAAAACCCTTATTCCTGAACTTCCATGCTTGATCTATGTCAATAGTGGAACGATATTCGAACTCAGTTTCTTTAAATGAAAGCTCCGGAAAATGATTGATAAGAATAGATTTTAAAGTCATAATCCATTCATTTACCAACGGCTCTTGAAGGAGATTATTCTTAAATAACACACTCTCTGTTGCAGGAAATCGAGAATGGTGATCGGGAGTAAAATCTAAATATTCCTCATATCGTGAAATTAAGAAAAATATAGCAGAGAAAATATCAAAAGGAAGAACCGAATCCTCTGTTCCCGTTTTAAAACAATAAGAAGAATCGTTCCAGGATTCAAATTCAATCTCATTAAGTATAGAATTTCTTATCTCTGACTCATCCAACAATCCGTATGGAACACACTGAATACCAGAACCTTCTTTTAATTTTGAATAGTTAAGGTGGGCTTTGTTTAAATCATCATGTATACGGTATGAAACTCCTAATAATTCATTAAACACTAACTTAAACACATAGTTGTGTCGATTAGATTGATAAGGACAGAATATATTAATTTGATTAACCAACTGGAAGATTAGGGAGCAATTTTAAAGCCTTTTTTTTAAATCCTATCTTAAAATCTTGAAGGATATTATGTCATTTCCAACTCTGACATTCAAAATGTAAACTCCTTTTATAAAATCATTAGGTTCTAATTCAAGTAACTTACCTTCATTTGAAAGCATCACTTTTCCGGTGACATCAATTATACTCCAACTACTGTATTTGTTCAATTCAATTTTTAAGTTACCATCACCTTGCATGAATGCCAAGGAGTTTTTCACTTGAATAAAGGAAGATTGTTTCACAGTTGGAACGCTTACACCATATTTCCTAAAACCTGCAGGTTCCATACAACCCAATAGATCTAAGTAATATCTTCCATTAAAGTCTGCACTATCGATTTTAATCAACTCATCTGCAAGGTCATGCATTTTCATATCAGGCAGCAAGTAATACATGTGCTCAAAAATTAAGCTATCTGCCGTCTCACGTCCGAGTTTATCATGGAAACACATTAACAAACTCGACCATAGATCACGATCACCATATAGCTGATTTTTTAAATCTGCAGGATAATATTTATTGGTGTTTATTTCGGCTCCATCCCAAAACTCATTCCAACCATCCCAGGTAAACACTTTGTTTGGATTATTATCGTTATACGTTCTGCTGTATGATTTGCAAAAGTAGTCGCACAATCCTTCATCAATTGACTCTCTGTTTGTACCACTATTTGTTTCTGGTGAAGCCATCTCACTTAAGCTATGTGTGTATTCATGTACAATAACTTCTCCATCTTCAGCGTCATCAACACCTCCATCACCAAAGTGAATTGAATGGTTATGCGGAAAGTATGTTGACTGGTCTGACCCACCTTGTCCATGTACATCAACACTTACAACATCAATCATTCCATTATGTCCCAATTGTTTAACATATGAAGCAAAGGTGTTTATATGGTAGAATGCATTGAACGCCTCAAATTCATCATCATATCGATTAAAATCGAACGTATCAGAAACCTGCTGATAATCACTTAATTCATTCGGAAAACTTAATGATTTAAACCGCATTGCATCACTTTCTAAGTAAAAGGTATCATCCTCAAACTTTGCAGGAATTGAAACCCAAACCAGTTCATTTTCAAGAACGGTGGTATTGGAATCACTTTGATCTGTATAAGCTCCGCCATACACTGTATTCGCACTGTTTATTGGGTTAACTTGAAAAACAGTTCCATGCACAATAGTATCTTTCTTGAAATAACGCCCCTGATCTTCACGATACACTTCAACTCCATCTCCATTTCTATAAATAAACTGAGGTCGATCAGTAGAATTATCAGCACTTTTAATTACAGAAATTAACCCATGCTTTAGAGGAAGTAAACAATCGTAGTTTGTTTGGAAATCAATTACTGGTAGGGAGGTTAAATATGACTGTATTACAACAGAATTGTTCCTCTTTATGTGAACTTTCACTCCGGAGTACAACACTTTTTGACCATCAATGTAATGAAGATAGGTGATGTGTTTTGCAGCTGGAGATGTTCGACTACTCTTCTTCACTAGCTGGTGATTACTTGGAAAATTGAAGTAAATTTCGAGCTTATCACATAAGTACATATCCGCTTTAGCCAAAGGGATTTCATCCAAATAAAAGGTCTGTGCTTTTGAATAATTCAAAACACTATTTTGGGCAAATATTGCAACCCAAAACACAAGAAATATTGTAGACAGTAAACCTCTAATTTTCATCTATAACTACTAAGGTATTAATTTTTTTCAAATCATTTCGTAACCTAGATGTCACACTTTTCGAACAACGCAAGTGGAATATACCATCGACTACTTTATGCTCAACATCTTTATTTCTCGCAACATAATTATACAACAAGTACGATTTTGAATCATCGATACTACACTTGGTTATATCCTCCAATACTAAAGTTTTTATTTGTGCATTTGAAATGCACAATTGAGCCGTTCCACCATAGGCTTCAATAAGACCAGGAATGCCTAGTTTTTTACCACCGTAATAGCGTACCACTGCACAACCAATGTAAGTTATTTCACTTGATAGAAGGGCATGTAAGATCGGTCTTCCTGCACTATTATTTGGTTCTCCATCATCACTAAACCGTTGATAGCTCTTATCCATTTCTAGTACACATGCAGAACAAACATGAGTGGCGTCTGCAAATTGAGTTTTCAAGGCCTTTATTTTACTTTCAAAATCGTTCACGCTTTGAACAGGAAATAAGAAACCATAAAACTTACTCCCACTTTGTTTATACTCAGCCGTGTATTCACTAGTTATTCCAAAATATGTATCAGCTGGCATACGAAATAATTAGAATAGAAAATATTGCGAGAACTAAACCTAGTTTGTTTTTGAAGCTAAGATGTTCTTTGAAAATAATAAGTGATAGCAGTGTACTCAGCAACACAATACTTATATTATTGATTCCAAACACGAAAGCACTTTTCAATTTGAAAGCAGCAATTGCACTCAGCAGAAAGTAGATGGAGAAGTAATTAGGTACTCCCAAGGCTACACCCGCAACTATGTTTTTTGTTTTAAACAATTTCACACCCTTTTTAATCAAGTAGAGAAACGAACCTGCAATACCAGCACCAAGAAAAATAGAGTACGAAATTGTGCTTAGAGAGACTACATTTCCAAAGTTGCTCTCCATTGCTTTAAGACTTGTATCAATAATTCCACTACCTAAAAAAACCACTACCGGCAAGAGGTAATATTTACGCGGAATTTCTATATGCTTTTTAATGCTAATGAAGTAAATACTCAATAAGGAAATTAGAATACCTCCTGCAAAAAGCAGATTAACATCCTCATTCGCAAAGAAGTATGCAAACAATACAGGAACTACTACTGCCATCTTACTACTTACCGCATTTACACTAATCCCAATCTTTTCTGTAGTCAAAGCCATGGCATAAAAAATTGCAACAAAAAGAAATCCAAGAACAAGACAGTAATGAAACCATGCAGCTGAAAAATGTTCAAGTAGGTTTTGTTCTTTTGATAAACTAAATCCAACGATAAAACAAACCAGGTAATTGACGATAATGGCTTGTAGTTTATTGATATCATGTTCCTTAAACCATCTGAAAACCAAATTGATAAGCGTGCTAAAAGTTATGCTTAGAATTAAATATACAATTGCCATTTATCGCACAAAATATTTTAATGTGTCACCATAACACGTTTCATTTTTCACACACTTAATGCCAAGAAAAGGTGCTTTAATTCCAGAAACCCATTCCGTTTCTGACTTAAGTATTAATGCCTCGTCCCATAACGCTGAATCAATAAATTGACCTAACACTTCAGCACCACCTTCGATGAGAACACTTTGAATCTTACGCATATGCAAGTCTGCAAGGATTGAATCTAACGATAAAATTGGGAGTTTTACATACTCCACATTCGCATCTGTTCCACTCTTAATGGCATTGTAAACAATGGTTCTATCCGATTTCAAGAGCCGAGCACTCTCATTAAGTGTCATAGATTTTGATAAAACGATTTTAATAGGATTATTTCCTTCTGCAAATCGTACGTTTAACAAAGGATCATCATTATTTACAGTATTTGCCCCCACTAATATTGCTTGGTGATTGGCACGAAGTTTATGAACAATGTAATTATTTCGTTTAGCACTAATTTGTTTTGATGCACTGTTATCAGAATCCCTTCCCATATACCCATCCGCCGTTTCAGCCCATTTTAATGTAATAAAAGGTCTTTTTTTCAAGTGATAGGTAATAAACTTCTTATTCAGGTTTTTAGATTCTTCTTCGAGAACACCAATGGTGACATCAATTCCTGCTTCACGAATCCTTTCTAACCCTTTTCCAGCAACAAGTGGGTTTGGGTCTAACATGCCAACGATAAGCCGCTTAGCTTGCTTCTCTACTATAAGATTTGCACATGGCGGAGTGTTACCAAAATGAGCACAAGGTTCAAGATTAACATATACGTCACATAATTTAGGATCAACCGTATCTGGAAGATTTGCAAATGCATTAACTTCGGCATGTGCATCACCATATTTTTGATGATAACCCTCTGATACAATTTGATTCTTATAAACTATAACACAACCTACTAAAGGGTTTGGAGCAACAAATCCTTCTCCTAAAAGAGCCAGATCTAGGCACCGTTGCATATATACCTTATCGTTTTGCAAGGGTCAAAATTAACCATACAAAAGGAGATATTAATACTTAAGTTTGAAACCCAATTAGAACCATTGAAATTAAGCTTATTAAAATCATTATTCATTGATTCGCTCTTAGATCAATATAGCTTTGATGAGGCTGAGGCTCTGTTTTTTACTACGCTAAATCATGTGGAGCAAAAAAACCGAACACACTTATTATTTGGTGAGAGTACCTTTTTCAAAGATCAGTACTTTAATGTTGTAAATGAATTAAAGAAAAACAGGCCTATTCAATATGTGTTAGGTACAGCTCCGTTTTATGGACTAGAAATACAGGTAAATGAAGCTACCTTAATTCCTCGTCCGGAGACAGAAGAATTAGTTCACTGGGTAATCCAGGAAAACAAGAATACAAATCTTCGAATTTTGGATATAGGAACGGGTAGTGGGTGCATTGCTCTGGCTCTTAAATCATGTTTATCCCAAGCAATAATTTCAGGGTGTGACATAAGTTTAGATGCCATTGAGCTCGCTTCTCAAAACGCCAAAAACCTAAAATTGGATGTAACCTTTTTTCAATGTGATATTATAAATGAGGAAATTCCAGATGGTGATATCATCATAAGCAATCCCCCTTATATTGCTAAAAGTGAGAAGGAACAGATGGATAAGAACGTGTTGGACTACGAGCCACATTTAGCATTATTTGTTGAGAATGAAGACCCATTACTCTTTTATAAGAGAATCATTACAAAAGCAAAAAAGCAGAGATCAACTCTATACTTTGAAACAAGTGAATTTTATTACTCTGAGCTAACTGAATGGCTCAAAAGTCAAGAATTAAGGTACCAATGGAAGTCCGATTTCCAAGGTAAAAACAGGATGCTAAAAGTATGGTGGTAAAGCCATTTAGAACTTTTGTGAATTTATCCCCAATTATGTAGGTTAATTGTGGGTATTTTAGCTGTTGTATGCATTATAAATATTCCTTAATCTTTTAGATTGCAGCCCTTTATAACATCAGTATAAATGAATTCGGAAAACGAAAAAATAATACCAATTAACATTGAAGAAGAAATGAAAACTGCCTACATCGATTATTCGATGTCAGTTATTGTTTCTAGAGCATTACCAGATGTACGAGACGGCCTTAAACCGGTTCACAGAAGAGTGCTTTATGGCATGACCGAACTTGGGTTGGCTAGCAACAGACCATATAAAAAATCCGCTAGAATAGTGGGAGAGGTGCTTGGTAAGTATCACCCACATGGTGATACATCAGTTTATGACACAATGGTACGTATGGCTCAGGATTGGAGTTTACGCTATCCAATGGTAGACGGTCAAGGTAACTTTGGTTCTATAGATGGTGATCCACCGGCTGCAATGCGATACACTGAGGCAAGAATGAGAAAACTTGCTGAAGATATGCTTTCTGATATAGATAAGGATACCGTTGATTTTAGACCAAACTTTGATGATAGCTTATCAGAACCTACAGTTCTTCCAGCTCGAATTCCTGCATTACTGGTAAACGGTGCTGCTGGTATCGCGGTTGGTATGGCTACAAATATGGCTCCTCACAACCTTACAGAGGTTATTGATGGAACTGTTGCATATATCGATGATAACGATATTACGGTTGAAGGATTGATGGAGCATGTTAAGGCACCGGATTTTCCAACTGGAGGTATTATTTATGGTACGGAAGGAGTAAAAACCGCATTTGAAACTGGTCGTGGAAGAATTGTAATGCGTGGTAAAGCTGAATTTGACGTAACAAAATCAGGAAGAGAACAAATTGTAATTACTGAAGTTCCTTATCAGGTAAGTCCTTCACAAATCATTGTAAAGGCAGTTGATTTAGTAAACGATAAGGTTATAGATGGAATAAGTGAAGTAAGAGATGAAAGTGGAAGACAAGGGTTACGAATTGTTTTCGATTTGAAGCGAGATGCTATTCCAAACATTGTATTAAACAAACTCTACAAATACACACCGCTTCAAACAAGCTTTAGTGTTAATAATATTGCTTTAGTTAAAGGCCGTCCTGAGATGTTGAATCTTCGAGATATGATTCGTCATTATGTTGAGCATCGTCACGAAGTGGTAATACGAAGAACTCAGTATCTCCTAAAAGAAGCAGAAAAACGTGCCCACATCCTTGAAGGACTAATAATAGCACTGGACAATCTTGATGCAGTAATCAAGCTCATTAGAGCATCTAAAAACGGAGAAGAGGCAAGAAATGGATTGATGAAAGAGTTTAAACTTTCTGAGATTCAGGCTAAAGCCATTCTCGATATGCGTCTGCAGAAGCTTACTGGTCTTGAAATAGAGAAAGTAAGAGCAGAGTATGCAGAGTTGTTAGCAACCATTGCCGACCTAAAAGACATCCTTTCTGATGAACCACGAAGAATGCAAATAATCAAAGACGAACTCTTAGAGATGAGAGAGAAGTATGGAGATGAAAGAAGAACGGCTATAGAGTTCGATGCAGGTGAAATTAACATTGAAGATTTAATCGCAAATGAAGAGATGGTAGTTACGATCTCTAACATGGGTTACATTAAACGAACACCACTTACAGAATATAAATCACAAAGCAGGGGAGGTGTTGGTAATAAAGGAGTGAAGCACAGAGACAAGGACTTTGTTGAACATCTTTTTGTTACAATGACACACAATTATATCTTGTTGTTTACAGATCATGGAAGATGTTTCTGGATGAAAGTATATGAAATTCCAGAAGGCGGTAAAGTTTCTCAAGGCAGAGCAATACAGAACCTAATTAACATTCCATCGGATGACATGGTTAAGGCTTTCGTTGCAACAGGAAACCTTAAAGATGCTGAGTATTTGGAGAATAAATACATCGTAATGTGTACTAAAAAAGGTACAATTAAGAAAACAGCTTTAGAGGCATACAGTAGACCTAGAACCAATGGTATTAATGCAATTACTGTAAAAGATGGTGACACATTATTAGAAGCCAAATTGACTGATGGTTCATCTGAAATTCTTCTTGCTAAGAAATCTGGAAAAGCAATTCGCTTTAATGAAAGTACGGTAAGGTCAATGGGTAGAACAGCTTCAGGAGTAAGA
>JABDQY010000271.1 GCA_013042025.1 Bacteroidia bacterium | reverse complement strand
GCTATATACGCCTACCTCAGAACATTGCGGAATATCCTGCATTTTTTTTATTGAAGGGAAGAGGTCAGAGTAACTTGCACTGCCATTATAATTGAATGTAGTAACCTGTCCCTCATATTTATGCAGGGCTGCGTATACCAAAGGTTTGTTGCATTTAATAGCATGTTCATTGGTTAGAATCTTTGTTTCAATGTCGTCGGTACAATCAACAATTACATCATAATCTAGGAATAGATTAACAACATTTTCATTGTCTAAAAAAAAATTGAATGCGTCCAATTCAACATTTGGATTTAAGACGTTAAGTTTGGTTTTGGCAATATCTGCTTTTGGCTTTCCAATGTCGTTCCGATTAAATAGCACTTGACGTTGAAGATTGGATAGGTCAACAGAATCTCCGTCTAGAAGTCCTATTTTACCAACTCCTGAGGTTGTTAAAAGTTGAGCAACGGTGCAACCAAGGCCTCCAATACCAATTATTAATACGCTTGAGGCTTTAATTTTTTCTTGACCAGATGTGCCAATTTGAGACAATAGAATTTGTCTGGAATATCGTTGTGATTCTTGACTGTCTAGCATAATCTATCCTCCAGCAAAAGGCGGTAATGCCGCCAATTCATCATTTTTGTTTATTAGCGTTGAATTTGAAGCAATCTTTTGATTCAACGCAAGTTGATAGCCAATAGTTGATAAACCTAAAATGTTGTTTTCAAGAATCTCTTTTGCTTCACCTATGCTTTTTCCTTCAAGATTAAATTCGCCAGATGCTGTGCCAGCTCTTTCTGCTATTAATCCAAAATATATCACTTTCATTTCTTGAAGATTTAGTTAAAATTTAGACGAATATCAACTTAATCGATGCAATTACCAATACAAAGGCTAAAATGTATTTTAGACGAACATTATTTGTTTTTTTGGCACCATAGTACCCCCCGAGAATTCCTCCAATTACTGCGAAAAAAGCAATAGGTATACTTGCGATTGGAATCTGAACTCCTGATGAAAGAAGACCTAGCATACCAGCAATTGAATTAACCCAAATAAACAATGCAGAAACAGCGGCAGTTTCTTTCATGTTTCCCCAGTTTAAAAGGAGAATAAGAGGGCTTAGTATTATTCCACCACCTATGCCTATCATACCCGAAAAGAATCCTATGGATGCTCCTGCAATCAATGCGATTGGAATATTGATTTTTGCTTTTGTTGTATGTTGTTTGCCTCCTAAAAAACCTAATAATCTCAGAACGGATAAGATTAGAAGTGCACCTAAAATCTGCTTGTAGATTTGAGGATTAACGTTCAAAAAGCCGCCTATAAACGATGCAGGAATAGATGTTATAGCAAATGGATAAAAGAGTTTCCAATTGAAATGGTTGTTTTTTCTGTAATAATAAAATGATATTCCAGCTACAAGAATGTTTAATAACAGAGCCGAAGGTTTCATATATGTTGTCGGGAAAGCAAATATTGCCATTAACGCTAAGTAACCACTAGCACCTCCATGTCCTACTGAAGAATACAAGAAAGCGACTATTGGAATTATCGCTAAAAAGTAATAAATATTGGTAATGCCAAATAGCTCTGTCATCTGATTAAATGCACTTCAACAAATTCACCTTTTGAAATAGAGGTTAGATTGCTAGGGATGTAGACCAAGCAATTGGCCAATGCAAATGTGTGTAACATCGATGAAGCCTGTCCATCAAGAATTTCAACATTGTTTGCGTTTATCTTGGCTTTTAGAAACTGTGAGCGTTCACCGCGTTTCAAATAGTCGTGTTTTAACGGTAATTGAATTGTGGTTGGCATTGGATTTTGTGCACCTGTCCTATAAAGCATATGTGGGATTACGTATTCGTATAAACACACCAAAGCCGAAGCTGGGTTTCCAGGTAATCCAAAAAAGGAGGTTGATTCTTTAGATCCAAAGAATAGGGGCTTACCTGGTTTTTGAGCTATTTTATGGAAATGTTCCTTAACCTCAAGTATTTCAAAAGCTGTCTTTGTGAAATCGTAATCTCCAACAGAAATTCCTCCTGAAACAAGAACGACATCGCTGGTATTCATAGCACGTTCAATTTTTTGTTTCATTTCATCAAGATTGTCCTGAGCATAATTTATTGTAATGTCATTATAACCTGCATTGTTTAGAGCTGTTTTTAATGTAAGTGAATTGCTTTCATAAATACTACCAAAGGGAAGGCTATTTCCTGGTAGAACTATTTCATTTCCTGTTATAATTAAAGATATACTGGGACTTTTATAAACTTTTATTTGCTCCATTCCAAAGGACTGGATGAAGCCCAATGCAGAGCTATTTAATTGTATTCCCTTAGATAAAGCTAACGTTCCTTTTTGAACTTGTTCACCCAAAGGACGAATATTCATATTGTTTTTTAGTTCTTTGGCATTTGAGTTTAAGACAATGTGATTAGCTTTTTTGGTTACCCACTCCTGCATGATAACTGCATTAGCAGAATCAGGAACAGCCGCTCCTGTAAAAATACGTACACCTTCTCCAATCTTTAGCTCTTGAGAATTACTCTCCCCAGCAGCAACCTCCCCAATAATAGTGTAATGATCGGATTTAGGGCTAAGATTAACCGCATATCCGTCCATAGCTGATTGCCTAAAAGGTGGCAGATTAATGGGTGCTAAAACATCCTCTGCAAGAACAGCGTTTTGAGCTTCATTTAAGGATTTCTCCTTTATTGGCAATTTCGTTCCATATTTAACAATAAGATCTTTAGCTTCTTCTACTGATATCATCTCTTCAGAGCAAATATAATTTATAATCTTAATGTATTTATTCATTTGTAACTAGGTGAAAATGAGATAAAAGTCCATCAATATTTTTAGATTGCTCATTAATCTCATAAATTTAATCTAGATATAAGAATTGTTTCAAAAGAGACTGCTATTTTCGCAACGTTATTTTGAGAAAACTAGGCCTTTACATCAGCTTACTTATTGCTGGGATTGCTCAAGCACAATTGCTTACAAACTTCGGTGGTCAACGTGCAGGTCTTTCTGCTTTAAGCTTTTTGAAAAATGACTTAAGTCCATCTTCTTTTGCAATGGCAAGTGCAAGTATTGCCAATAAACCTACCTATTTTAGTGCGGAAAATAATCCAGCTGCTTTGGTTCAACTTGAGAATAGTGGAATTGCTCTAAGCAACATGACGCTAGGTGCAGGTGTTAATCAAAGCTATATTGGCTCTGTAATTAAACTAAAAGGCTCAGGTACTTTAGGGTTTAACATCAATAGTTTAAATAGCGGAGAAATGGAAGTGAGAACCGAATTTGAACCGAATGGAACCGGCCAGTTGTTTTATATGAACAATACAGCCGTAGGTATAAATTACGGTCAAAAATTGAGTGAACGTTTTAGCTTAGGAATTGGGTTGAAATATGTATATGAAGGAATTGCTGAGTATAATAATCACACAGTAACAGGAGATATAGGTTTTTTATATACAACAGATTTCAAGAATTTGACGTTTGCTGTTGTTGTTAAGAATTTTGGAGGTAACTCTCAGATGAGAGGGTCGAATATCGAATCAGATTACAATAGAACTGATATTAGTCTAAGCAAATACACTACTCCTAGTATTTTCAAAATGGGTTTTTCATTTGTTCCTTATGATAAGAACAATAATAAAATTAGGGTGGCAGCAGAATTAAACCATCCAAATGACAATGCTGAAAATATTAGATTAGGAGGAGAATTTGACATGCGAGAGTTACTCTTCGTTCGGATGGGTTATAAACTAAGTGTTAAGGGACAGAATTATCCGACTTTTGGTTTAGGATTCAAAACTCGGATAGGGAAAAACGCCCTTTATGTAGATTATGGAATGAACCCTACAAATAGTATGGGTGTGCAGCATATTTTTGGTTTACAAATGCCTTTTAATTTGGATAAGCGATGATAAGAAATACTACAACCACATTTTCTTTCCTAGCTCTGCTTTTTTTATTGGTTTCTTGTGAAGGTTTTTTAGGCAAAAAGACTAATACTGATTTTATAGAAGCTCCTGAATATCTGCCAAGAGAAGTTGCTTACGTTCCCGTTCAACCAGCTCTAAATCAATTTGTGAATCCAGTAGACATTATTGCAGGATTTGATGAACTAATTTATGTTGTTGATGATGCAACTGAAGAAATAGTGTCGTTAGATGAAAGTGGACGCGAATTATCCCGACTTAATGTTAAAGGTGTTAAATCTATTGCTCAGAATAGGAAACTTGATTTACTCGCAATCGGAAAGATAGATCAAACTGTTGCAGGGCAAGATTTTGAGTTAACATGCATCTATAAAATTGATTTACATGGAGCTGGAAATACATTTGGATTACAATACGCCCGGATTACAGACACCATTATCCATCCTTTTTATTTTAAGTCTACGTTTTCAAGTAGTGACGCACAAGTTGAGTTCAATAAAATTGCAGTTTTAGAGGACAATCGATTCTATGTAACAAGAACAGGAGTTGACAACAATGCACAAAAATTTGGTGGTCCTGACGATGCGGTGTTGTTATTTAGTGCAGATGGTGACTATATAACTCCGGTAAGTGTTAGTACACCAAATGGATTGTTTAGAGATTTCTTCAAGAAACCTATAGGTATTTCTAGTTTTGTGCAACCTCCTCAAGTTTCTGCAGGAGGACCCGATCATTTTGTATATACTTCAATAGATCAAAATACTTCAATTAAAGTTCAAGTTATTGACTTTATAGAAACTGATTTTGGTTCGAGTTTTGAGCCTCGTATTTTGCTTGAAAGTGATAATACGTTGGCAGATGGAAATTTAGCGACTCCAGATAAGTTTGAAAAACCGGTTGCTACATTACTTACAGGTGACGGAACAAATTTTATATTCGTTATAGATCAAGAAAAGGATTCTCTTTATCAATTTACAGTTACCGGTTTGGAAGGGGTAAAACCTCCTGCTGGTGCTGCAAGCAGCAAATATCAAATTGCAAGTTTTGGTGGCACTGGAGAAGGGTTAACTCAGTTTAATAATCCTACTGCGATTGCCTATAAAAATAGAATTGTTTGGGTTTGTGATGCTGGGAATAAAAGAATCCTGAGATTTAAACTCACCATTGATTTTCAATAATCAATCTTTAACCTGATCTTCTTTTTTTCTAAATCTGAATCTATCAAATTGATAACGATAGTATAAACCAACTCCAGTTGTAGTGATGTTATTTAAATTTCCTAAAGTTGGATCATTTGCATTTTTCTGAAAACCCTTTGCCTTGAAAGAACCATCCTGGCTTATACTGTATTGAACATTAAAATCATAAGGCATGGAGCCGGCTTCTGCTGCCGCATCAACTGAGTAAGCAAGTTCTAATCGGTCGTTCAAGAATTTTCGTTTGAGGGAAATAATAAGTTCAGAACGTTGACTTTCAGTTGAATTCTGAAAATCAAAACCTACTTTTAGTTTTGAGTCGAGCTGCGATAGCCAATTGTTTAGTTGGCTAGATGCAAAATCACTCAAACTATTTATTCCTGAATTTAATGCCCCTGTTTGTGCATTATATACACTGCTTGTAGCAAAACTTGGAGGAATGAATGTTCCTAAAACGAGCAAAGCAAAAACTTGTCGGTTCAACTCTTCCTGATCTAATTTGATTCGCTCAATTACTGTTGTAAGTTCAGTATTGTTATTTGATCCTAAACCAGATTGAGAAGGGAATGCTAAGTCAAATGAAACACTTGGGTTAAAGAGTAAACCTTTAAGCTGCAATATGCAATCCGCAGGTATTGCATCTCCATAATTCGCCAACTCTTCACTTGGTATTATTCCATCTAATAAGGTGCTTGGTACCGGATATTCCCTCTTAATTGCTTCTAAGTCTATTGTAGCATTATAGGGGTTGCCATCCCAAAATAGAGTTCCTCCAGGAGTTACCGTAAAGTATTTATTTATTAAATCAAATGCAGTAAATAGATAGTTCCCATCATCAATTGTCAATCCTCCATACATGTTGAAATCACCAAACGTGTTTATTTCCATTCTCAGATTACCATGTGCTGTGGCGTTTATTTTGTCACCTAATAATTCGTCAAAAACTAGCGTAACACTGGCATCATTGGTTACCTCAAAATTAAAGTCCATTCTTACACCAGCCGTACTGTTTACCATTTCAGTAAAGCTATTATTGTCTTTAGTGATGTCTACAAATTCAACATAACTTAACTTCCCACTGGTTTCAAAATTATCGAGTGGAATTTCCACAACCGTACCTTTTCTACTTTTAGCGTTAATAATTAGCAGAATATCATCAAGTGGTCCCTTTACTTGCATTTTTCCATCAACAAATGCAGTTCCATAGAAAACATCATTGTCAACTCTTTTTGTATTCATTATTTCAAAATTCTCAAGATTTTCAATGTTAATGTCGAAATTGAATTTGTTGTAGTTATTATGAGTGACCTTCCCAGTTATCTTCCCCTCTTTCTTAAAACGATCTTTTACAATCGATTCTCTTATTGTAAATGCATTATAAGTTACATCCACAATGGCAGCTGCTGTGTATCGAGTTTGAAGGTAATCAACTTTAAAATCTAAATCTTCTAACACCATTTCCCCAGTTAATTTCGGATTTGATATTGGTCCTACAATGTGAACGTTAGTTGTAGAGTACCCATTAATATCTGATGCCAATCCAGTCAGATATTTTTCAAAAGGTTTAATGCTACTTTTATTTGTTTCCAACGTTAGGTCAAGTGGAGAATTGACGTTGTTAAAATCAATTTTCCCAGAAATACTTAAATCGTTTAGTAAACCATTGGTAACTTGTCCAATAATATTCACCGTAAGAAGATCTTCAGTAGCACTACTAGAAAATGTTAAATCTCCCAGAGTGTCGTTATTCAACTGTAGATTTTTAACTTCCAAATCAGATTCAATAAATGGATACCCATCTCTATTGGAAACATCAACATAACCATTAGCAGATCCTGATAAGTCGATATCGTAACCTGCTACAAAAGGTGTAAGGTTCTCTATCTTGAAATCTGTTAAAAATAGGTTTAGTTTATCTGAATTATTACCTAATGAGGCATCAAAGAATAGTATTTCATTTGCATTTCTGAAATCGAAATGCCTAAATTCTGTTATTCCATTTGTACTGATAATATTTGGATTTTTAGTTGGTCGTAACGTCCAAGATTTGTCATAGATGTCAACTTGAGAATCGTCTATATAGATTCTAGAGCTGTCATTTACATATATGTATCTGCCGGTTAATATTATTTCAAGTAAACTATCCTTTGAAGTGGTGGTTTCGAAGTTTACAACACCATTTTTTATAAAACCATGGGCATTTAAAACGTCGAATAAGATGCTATCCTTCTGCATTAAACCGTCCGAATTAATAGCATAATTGATAGGAGTAGAGTCTCCTGAATTCTTTAAATTTATTTCCACCCAATCAGAATTCACTTCATCGTAATCTGGTTTAAATATTTGGTTGTTTGAAACCAGTTTTTGTGATTCATAGTCGTACTTCACATATAGTTGGGCACTATCGAATATAAATCCGGGTAAAAATTCATTAAATAGCGAATTGTACTTGTCAATCGTTACATCCAATACAAAATTTTTAGATTGAATTTCTTCCGTTGGCAGTTCAAATTGAAGTGGATTTACAATGTGTTCAATATGATTGATTAGTATTCCAAACTCAGATGGAATAAAGTCTCCTGTAATTGTTGCGTTTCCAAGATTGGATTTAAGAGTGTATTCCCTTGAACCTCTTTCTAATTCAGACTTAAGAGTTACTTGACGAAGCGAATACGTTTTGGTTTCTGTCTTATACTCGAAATTGTCAAGTTCGGCATCGCCAACCAGATTGTCTATAGATGACCCTTCAAGATTAATTGTACCATTGAATTTTAGAATGTTGTCTACACTGTCAAGGCCAATGTTTTTTAGATTAATTGCCGCAACATTGGTCGTAACATTAATTTGAGGCACATCGTTGGTTGCATCTAGTTTCCCATTAAAGTTTAGATTTAAATTCGGATCGGCTATAGCGAAGATTCCAGAATAAATATTGTTTGCAACATTCCCATTAACGTTAATATTTTGATAGGTATAATTTTCAAATTCAAATTTACTGATGGTTCCCGAAACATTTGATTTTAAATCTTCTAATGTAATTCCGCTTCCATCAACATCTAAATCAAAGTTTGCTATTCCCAGTTTTTCTGAACCAATCAAGTCGTTCAGTTGCAGGTTTTGGCTCGAAATATTGCCTTTGTATACTGGGTTAGTTTGGTGCTGATAGTGAAGGTTTGTGTTTACATCTCCAACATCACTCTTGATATCGCCAATAGCAGTAAAGTCTGAAATATACCCTTTAAAAACTCCAATATATTCTAAGTTGCCTAGGTTAATAAATTCCTTAGGAACAGGTTCTAATTCAATTAATCGAGCTAAATCTGTGGCATTTGTTTTTAATTGAGAGGAATTGATATCCCAGTGCGTTTTATCAATATCTGGTAAGCCAACCAATTTCGCGGAACCACTAAACCTGGTATGTGTTCCAATTTCAAGATTTAGCTTTTTAGACCTAATATTATCTATTGTCCCAGTAACTGCTCCATTAACTGAAATAAGTTCGTTGTATGAGCTAAGATTGTTGCTAAAAAAAGCTAAATCATCTGTATGAATTTTTGAATCCACCAAATTACCTTTTAGCTCTACAACATCAATAAAATTTGAAAAATCTTTGTAGCTTGAATATATAAAAGTGAGAGAGTTTGATATATAGCTTTTATCTGTTTCGAGTACAAGGTTCTTGAACTGCATCGTAGATGAACTGATAATGGACTGTGCAGTAATGTTTTCAATATTTAAACCACATTTCTCTTGTCCTGAAAGGGCATCTATTTCAAAATTTAGTGAATCATTAATAATTGTAAAATTGTGTAAACTTCCGTTTAAATTATTAAATACCATATTGTTTTCATCGAAACTTCTTGCTTGTGGTGGATTGAAATTTCGATTGAAATAATGAAAACGAGAATTTATCAATTCTACTTCTTTAAATTCTATGATTTGGGTAGCATCTTTCCGTTGGTCTTTGGAAGGAGTGAAGTAATCTATAAGAAATTGAATATTTATGGCATTCTGATTCTGATTTATTCCTAAGCTAACATCTGCATGATCTAGCACCACGTGGTCAAAAGAAATGAGATCACTATTAAATGAAAATAGATCATAGTTCGCTTTAAGCGTTCTTAGATAAATCATGGAGTCACCTTGTTTATCCATAATTAAAACATCTTGTGCTTCAAGTCTATCAAAATAATCAATGTCGATATGAGCAATTGAAACAGTAGTTCCAAGTTCTTCAGTCAAGTAGCTCGTTGTCTTTTTAGTTATGTAGTTTTTAAACCACGAAGTTTGAATTACCACTAATGTAAGCAGACTCAATCCTAGAAGGATTGCCAATACTATAAGTGGTATTTTAACTATTTTTGACAACGTAAATTCTTAATAAAGACTACAAACATAAATTGGAACAACCAAAGAACAATTCACATCCTGTCATCCTTGGAATAGAATCGTCCTGTGACGATACAGCGGCCTCTATATTAATAAACGACAAAATATGTTCCAATGTGGTGGCTTCTCAAAAAATTCATGAAGAATTTGGGGGAGTTGTACCAGAGTGGGCAAGTAGAAAACATCAACTCAATATTGTTCCAACTGTCAAATCTGCATTGGAAAAAGCAAACATTAAGATGGAAGATGTGGACGTAATTGCATGCACTCAAGGGCCCGGTTTAATGGGTTCATTACTGGTAGGTCATTCATTCGTTAAAGGACTTTCTATGGCTTCAAAGATTCCATATGTTAATGTTAATCATATTGAAGCTCATATTTTATCTCATTTCATTGGAGATGAGCCACCTTCGTTGCCCTTTCTATGTTTGCTTGTTTCAGGAGGGCATACC
>JABDQY010000266.1 GCA_013042025.1 Bacteroidia bacterium | reverse complement strand
CCCAAGTATCATTTGGATTTGTTGTTTGCCACAGAATTTCTCCCCAACGATTAAATATTACCATCTCGTAGGTTAAAATTCCTCTAGATTCAATACCATATTCATCATTTGTTCCGTCACCATTTGGACTAAATGCATTTGGAACATACAGAATAAAAACATCTTCAACCACTACATAATCGATAAACAATTCATCGGAACATCCAATAGAATTACTTGCTAATAATGAAACAAGATATCGACCCGTATCTCCGTAGGTATAAGTTGGGTTCTCTAAAGAAGATGTACCTCCATCACCGAACGTCCAATTATAAATAGAGGCATTGGTTGATGTATTTGTAAAGCTAAACTGAGGATTGAAGTAATTAGCGATATCTGGTGTATGCGTAAAGCTTGCAACCGGATGCTCCTCAATACTTAATTCAGATAATTTGGTTAGAGAATCAACGCATCCCAGTTCATCATTTACATGCAACGTAATATCATAAGTTCCAGCATTTGAATAAGAGTGAATCGCATCTTCAGTTGAAGATTTTAAGCCATCTCCAAAGGCCCATTCAAACTGTCCAAGTCCGCCTATTGGGGTTTCATTAGAAAAACTAATATCCAAACCTGTACACGAAGGATTTGGGTCAATTGTAAATTGCACATTCGGCAATGGATTTAAGCTTATTGTTACGTTTTCATTTATTGGTTCACTACAGTTATCAGATAATGTTACTGAATAGGTAGTTGCGACGCTTGGAGTTACAACTTTAAATGGCCCGATTCCTAAGCCATTATCCCATGTTAGTACATGTGAAGATTCAATCCCTCCATTAACTAAAGGAGTTAACAGAATGCTACTACCATCACAAATAGATGTGTCATTTGGCATAGTAAGAACTAACGGATCTCTAGCAATAATCGGATGAACATCAGCTGCATTCTTTGGAGTACAACCATCGCTTAAAATAAGTGTAATAAGATTGTCCGACGTTATTGTTGTTTGGAAACTTGAATTACTCCCTGCTCCAGAATTCCAAATGTAAGTATAGGCAGAAGCATCACCTCCAGAGACTAAAGCATCAAATTGAACTTGCTCTCCAAAACACGCAGTATCTGGACCTGTAATTGTTACTTTCAACGAATCCAAAACAGTAACTGTTACCGATCCTGAAGGCTCATAGACGCTGCAACCATCCTTTAATGTCGCAGTATATGTTGTATTAACAAGTGGGTTTACAGTTGAGGTAGCATTAGAAGTAAAACCACTTCCCCAATCGTATTGGTAATCTGTATTTACTCCTCCACTTGCAAATGCCGTTAAATCAACGCTAGTTCCATAACATATTGATGTATCATTACTTACCTGCAATTCAAGAGAATCTCTCATTGTTATAGTATAAAATGCCGTGTCCATCGTTTCTGAGCACTGATCTGTCAGAGCAATCCAAAAGTTGTGATTTCCCGACCCTATCGGGCTAACAGTTTCTGTAAAATTAGAACTCGGACCACCCGTACTACCTTGTGATGAAGTAAACCAAAAGTTTCCTAGACCTCCACTACCATTCAGAATCAAATCAGTACTTGTTCCTTGGCAAATTGTAGTATCGTTGCTTTGAGAAAATGATATCGGATCTCTTACAATAATTTCAAAACTAATGGTATCACTTTGTTGCGTACAACCATCTTCTATGGTTACTTCAATCGTCTCGTCAGCACTAAATTGTGTATCCCATGGGTTCGTATTTGTGCCCGTTGGAAGCCATGTGTATGTATAATTCGCTGGATCTCCTCCAGTTGCAGATGCTACTAAACTAATTTGTTCTAAATAGCACAATGTTGAGTCTGAGATTGGATCTAATTTTAGTGAGTCTCTTACAGAAACTACGATAGAGTCATAGAGGTATGATTCTAAGCAGTCATCTCCAAAGAGTATGTAAATTATAGTATCATTTACTGCAGTAAGACTGAAGCTACTATCTCCTTTTATACCATTCCAATAATAGGCATAATCTGCACGATTGCCTCCACTTCCAAAGGCACTTAAATTTATGGATTGATTATAACATACTAAAGTATCTGGAGAAGTGGATAGTTGGACAGGAGGTCTAAACGCTTCGAAACTTGCTTTAAAACCTGACTCAACGACATAGTTGTCTGAAAAATGTGTTATCGTAACCGATCCTGAATTTAATGTTATTGGATTACCTCCGTTGGGTAAAGCATTTCCTGTAAATCCTCCAATTAGAGTTCCAGAAGTATTTGCTCCGTCATAAATATATATTGAATCCCAATTGTTTTCATAATTAAATTCTTCGAATGTAATATGGGCACTATCACTTAGTCCAAAGTTTATAGTAATGGTGTCGCGAGATAAGTTTGAATATATATCTTCACCTCCATGATCATACACAAAACCTTTACAATCGTAAATAGTATCCCATTGTCCTCGGGTCATTAGATATCCATCACAAATATCTCGTGTAGAGTCAATTTCAATGTAATTGGTTTTTAAAAGGGTATCAAAAATCCCATTAAAACAACCCTCAACAATTAGCTCGACAGAATAACTTCCTTGACCCGAATAGTTATGTGTAGGGTTTAAATCCTGAGAAGAGTTGCCATCCCCAAAATCCCAATCATAACTTTTTGCATTAATCGATCTGTTAAGAAAATTTACAGTTTCAGATGCATCACAATACATTGTATCAGCAATAAATAAAGCTTGAACGAAACTACTATCGTATTCATCTCCTACTCCGCATGCATACCAAGCATTTGTAGTAGCAATTACTTCATCACTGCATTGTCCAAATAAATCAGCAGCAGACTGAATTGCATAATAGCGTGCTTCAGCGTAATCTGATGAACGAGTTAGGTAAACGGTAAGATTTCGATAAGCTATTGCTTCAGCTTTAGCAATTCCCAAGCTATCTACTGAATATACATCACTGTTATCATTTGTACCATTTCCACCTTCAGTGAGCAGGTAAAACCAAAAATTTTGAACCCCGCTATTGGTATGTACACCGCCATTATCTCCAGTACCTGCGTACCAAGAAGTACCTAAGTAGGTGTCTGGATCTCCATGTGTGTTTGGATTCGCCATATTCCGAATTCCATTACCACTTACTAAAATATCTTCTCCAACTCTCCAATTAAATTGAGTGGAATCTGCATAATATTCAATTGCATTTCCGAAAATATCACTAAACGATTCATTTAATGCACCACTTTCATATCTATAAATTAGACCCGCACTATTTGTTGTTACCGCATGGGCAATCTCATGACCACAAACATCAATACTTGTTAAAGGAGTAACCGAAGTACCGTTGCCATCACCATAAGTCATTACAGAACCATTCCAAAAAGCATTAGAATAGTTATTCCGATAGTGAACATAACTTCTAATTTTAGCACCGTTGTCATCAAAACTATTTCGATTGAACTTGTTATAGAAATAATCATAGGTCATCTCAGCTCCATAATGGGCATCGCCAGCAATTTCATCAAAATTGGCATTGTAATTATTCCAATAATTATCGGCATCAGTGAAATCCACAGCTGCACCATAATTAGTTCCCTTTAGCATATTATAGGTTTCTATTCCTCCTCCTCTACCTGATTCTCTCAATCGATAATTCCCAGGACTTACACTATCTGTGACGATAGGCTTAACACCTCTATACTTTGTGTTTGCAGAGCCTTGCACATCTACAATATGCAATAAATTCTCTTCAGCCCAAAGCTCCCCAGATCTCGCATTTACATAGATATTCTTTCTGGTAAGCGGCTCAATTGCGTTTATTTCAAAAACATAACATAGCTCAAACGGTGAATTAAAATCAAAGTCTTTTGGTGCATAAACTAGTTCTCCTTTTGGATAATAGGTCGCTAAAGAATCTTCTTTCCAAAGCTTGTACATCTGCTCTTCTTGTTCGTGTTGCCAATTAAATACTTCACCTCCTGAATATTTGATTGCCAAATCACGTGCAGTTTCAATGTCAATTGATGCATTTCCAGTATTTTGAGTATATAAAATTCCATTTATACTAGATAGCCTGCCATTAAAATAATGGGCTACAACCTCACTTGCAAGTACATTATTGCCGTTTGAATAGTGTCTATATCGCACGTGATGTTCGCTCTCTCCTAAAACCAATTCTTTAGAAAATTTAAACGATTCATTCCGCGACAATTTAAACAATTGGATAAGGAATGCAGGTGTTTGTTGTTCACTAATAAGCTGATTTCTAGGTATTTCAAAATGGAATCGAGTTCCACTGTTTTGTTCATACCTTAATTGAGTAACATTGGAAGATACCTGAGAAAATACGGGTATTGTAAGCAATACAAATCCAAGAAGGATAAAATATTTATAAGTAGTTAAACGGGTAAGATTGTGCAACATAATTCTTCTCTTAAAAAAAGCCGTAGCTAACAAAAATAGGGATTCCTATTGAATATACCGAGATAAGGGGAGTACAAAGTTCTTATCACTTCTATTTCTTCAAAATAATTGTTTCTTTGAATCTCCATAATTGAGATTGTTTGGTTGAATTTAAATCCCATATCATTCGGATTCCAAATCAAGTTTGGTACGCGGCAATTCTTGTCCCAGGTGAAATTGGATCTCAAGTAATAAACAAGGATAACCGAAGAGTAGTTTGTACAATTAATAATCAACTCACATTTCAATGTGCATTAATGCCAGGAGGCGAAGGAAACTTTTTCATTAACACGAATAAAGAAATACGTAAAAAGTTGAAATTGGAAATTGGGGATAGTGTAGAGGTCTTGCTAAAGCCTGACAATTCAGAATATGGCATGCCTGTCTGCGAAGAGTTGTTGTCAGCCTGGGAGATTGATGAACACGGATATATACTTTTTAAAAAACTTACATTAGGAAAACAACGAAGTTTAATTCATATAGTAGGCAAACCAAAATCTTCTGAAATTAGAATTAAAAAAGCACTCGTAATGCTCGAATACTTAAAATCTGTTGATGGGAAATTGGACTTCAAAGAATTAAATGAAGCATTTAAACAAGCCAACAAAAAATGAATAGAAAAGACCATTGGGAAAAAATATACACCACTAAATTACCACATGAAGTGAGCTGGACACAGGATGTTCCAAAAACATCGCTAAGTTTAATTTCAGAATTAAACCTAGACCCCAGTGTGTCAATAATTGATATTGGAGGTGGAGACGGAAACTTTGTCGATCATCTTTTGGAATTAGGATACCAAAACATCACGGTTCTTGATATTTCAGAAGCGGCAATCGAAAGGGCTAAAAGTAGATTAGGGTCAAAAGCTAAGAACGTTAAATGGATTGTCAGTGATATTCTAGAGTTTAAACCTAATCAGATGTATAACCTTTGGCATGATAGAGCCGTTTTTCATTTCCTAACATCAGAAGTTGAAATAGACTCATACAAACAACTTGTAAGTGCAAATGCTACCAATATAGTTCTTGGTACATTTGCAACAGATGGACCTTTAAAATGTAGCGGTTTAGCGATTAGTCAATACAATGAAGAAAAAATTCGAGAGACCTTTTCTCCTCCATATAGAATCTCAAAATTTGTAACTCAAATACATAAAACTCCGTTTGAAACAACCCAAAACTTTGTTTTTGCCCTTTTAAAAAGAGAATTACAATAACCGCCACCCCCTCAATTGGGTAGGTTATGATGAATATCATACTATTTCTAGCTGTTCTTATTTTTATTTATTCTAAATAAAAATAATTTTGCTCCATCAAAAATAATATGAAACATCTCATTCTGCTTTTACTCTTCTGTGCAACTTTTGGAGCAAAGGCACAAACCAAAGATTCAACAGTGACCCAACGAAAAAACTCTGCCCAAACATTAATAGATAGTAAAGGTGGCAATCTTTTGATGGCTGCTTATGGTGAAGTGCATTACAATCAACAAGTAGACCCTGACACACGTTATAACGGAGAATTGGATGTTCATCGACAAGTATTGCTGTTTGGTTATAAGTTTGACCAAAAGACCTCGTTTATTACTGAAATCGAAATTGAGCATATCAAAGAAGTTTTTCTAGAGCAAGCGTTTCTAAACTACCAAGCAAAACCATGGCTAAACGTTCAAGCAGGATTACTGCTAATTCCTATGGGAATTGTTAACGAATATCACGAACCAACAACATTTAATGGAGTTGAAAGACCTGTAATTGACAATGTTCTTGTTCCTACTACCTGGAGAGAAATAGGTGCAGGAGTAGCAGGAAATATCCCAAATGCAGGTTTAAGATATCAATTGTATTTAGTAAATGGTCCTTTGGGATATGATGGTTCAGCAAAATTAAATGGAAGCAAACCTATTCGAGGAGCAAGGCAGAAAGGATCTCAAGTCACTATGACGAGTCCCGATTTTTCTGGAAAGCTTACTTATTACGGAATTAAAGGATTAGATTTTGGATTAGCAGGATACTTTGGCAACACCGAATCCTCACTTTTCAATAACCTCAAAAAAGATAGTCTAGCTCAATTAAATCAAGCAGATAGTTCGTCAATTGGGATTGCAATGATTGGTGTTGACTTTAGATACCAGCTTAAGAAATTTGAAACCCGAGGCGAATTGATTCTAGCAAACCTTAGCAATACAGACCAATACAATGCACTTACAGGTACCGATTTGGGAACAAACGCTTTCGGCTATTACATTGAAGCTGGTTATGACATTTCCTCACTTCTAAAAATGAAAAAGAAACTGGTTCCGTTTGTACGATATTCCAATTTTAATTCGCACAATGCAGTGAATGAAAATCAAACATCTAACTTAAGCTATGCGAGTTCGGTTATAACATCTGGATTAACTTGGTACTTAAATCCTAATTTTGTAGCCAAAGGTGACTTCCAACAAATCATAAACGGAAATGATAAAAAGTCAACAACTATAAACTTAGGTGTTGGATATTGGTTTAGATAAAACATGTTAAGAAAGACGTTCACATTAGGTTTAATTACTATGCTTTTTGCAACTTCAATGGTTGCGATGTATAGCTATTTACCCGATTACTTGTCTAGAAAAATGAATAAACACTTATCGAAAGTGTTTTCGAAGGAAGTGGTTTCTGTTGAAATTCCTGTAATTGATACGGCTATGATTAATCATCAATTATTTAAAGTTGTTGAATTGGATTCTGTAGTAGGGTATTCCATGATTAGCAGAGCACTTGGTTGCAAAATTGGAGGTTGTGACAATCCCAACACCGATTCTCAAAGTTTTGAGCAGTTCTTTTTTATGACTGCTTTTGATGCTCATAAAAACATTAAAAAAGTCAGAGTTTTGGAATACACCGCTAATCATGGTTATCAAATTGCCAATAAAGGTTGGTTGAAACAATTTGAAAAAGGAGAAAAATTTGAAGTTGGCAAAAATATTGATGGAATTTCAGGAGCAACCATATCAGTTAAATCCATCACACAAGGCATCAATAATCAAATCAAAGTTCTTAAAGAATCCTTGTGATTTTTTCTTAAATTCGCCACATGTCTACCGCACCTTTTGATATCGTATGTTACGAGAATTTACATGCGAAATTTCAAAACATATTTGAAGAAGAACTTATTAATGAAATCTGCCTGAATGGTCAGTTAAGAAATTTTAAACCAGACGAACTTGTAGTAGACATCGGAGATAAAATTGAATATTTACCGCTTATTGTGTCTGGTTCTTTAAAGATAATGACTGAGGATGACGATGGTAAAGAATTACTTTTATACTATCTGGAAATTGGAGACACATGTGCAGTTACATTAAACTGTGGAGCAAAATCTTCAAAAAGTAAAATTAGAGCAATATCAGAGAGTGATGCAGAACTATTGTTCATCCCTATCTCTCGTGTTGAACATTGGATGGCAAAATATAAATCTTGGCGTGATTTCATTCTTGAAACCTACAATTATCGAATGACTGAGATGCTCGAAGCAATTGACAACCTTGCATTTAATAATATGGAAGAACGCATCTACAAGTATTTAAGAGATAAGGCGATGGTAACTGGGGATAAAGAAATTCACTCGACCCATTCTCAGATTGCCAATGATCTTCATTCTTCCAGAGTGGTTATTTCTAGGATTTTATCCAAACTTGAAAAAGAAGGATTAATAACGCATGGAAGAAACAAGATAGTACTAACCCATTTATAATGTAACTGAAGTTGCCGCCTATTTTTTCTGTTTGAACGACCTTCGCAGCAAATGGAAATCCACGTTATCATTGGATACGTATTAGCAACAGTAATGGGACTTACTCTGGGTATTTTTGGCGGAGGAGGATCTATTCTATCTGTTCCAATATTGGTATATGTTTTTGGTATTAGTCCAATTCTGAGCACCGCCTATTCTCTTTTTGTTGTTGGGATCGCTGCTTTGGTTGGAGCTATTAAAAAACACTTTGAAAAAGAAATTGCGTATAAAATCGGAGTGCTATTTGCCATTCCTTCTATTTTAACGGTATACATAACACGAAGATTCATCATTCCGTTTATTCCCGAAAATCTGTTCAACATTGGCAGCTTTACTCTAACTAAAGATATCGGCATAATGATATTCTTTGCCATTGTGATGTTGATTGCTGCTAGAGCAATGATTAAAGAACGAAAGAACACGTCCCATAAAGATAAAGATCTAAACATTCCTCTTCTGATTGGAGAGGGCGTTTTTGTTGGATTGATTACAGGCCTAGTTGGAGCAGGAGGTGGATTTCTAATTGTACCTGCACTCGTATTGCTTGTAGGTTTATCCATGAAAGAAGCCGTTGCTACTTCGTTGGTCATAATCACTTTAAAAAGTTTAATCGGATTCCTTGGAGACATGGGTAGCGGACAAAACATTGATTGGAACTTTTTATTAATCTTTACTGGATTTGCAATACTAGGAATGGTGTTTGGTTTAGCCATTTCCAAAAAGGTAAATTCTAAAAAACTCAAAAAAGCATTCGGCTATTTTATACTTGGGATGGCCGTTTTTATAATCATTATTGAAATTTTTAACACATGAAAAATATTATAACACTATCACTTACATTTCTATCATTCTTTGCTTTTGCACAGATTGATAACTACGAACTTAAATTAACTCCTGTTTCAATTAATGATCTTTCTGGATTGCAATCCTACTCTTTTGCTCAACACAATGGTGAATGGTTAATTG
>JABDQY010000141.1 GCA_013042025.1 Bacteroidia bacterium | reverse complement strand
ACTAAAAGGTGCACGTCTATTTCAGTTTGAAAAAATAGCTAATCGATTGAAGAAGAACACACATCAAACTACATTGGAGGTTAACCTTACGAGGCTTCAATCAAATTTTGATTCAATAAGAACTGCTATTAAACCAACCACAAAAATTATGGCAATGGTTAAAGCATTGGCTTATGGAAATGGCGGTTTTCAAATTGCTAAACTACTAGAATACAACGATATAGCCTTTCTGGGAGTCGAATACACTGATGAAGCAACTAACCTGCGATCCTCAGGAATAACCGCTCCATTAATTGTATTGAATCCGGACCTAAACAGCTTAGAACCCTATACAGAACAAAATATTCAGCCAGTTATCTATTCTTTTGAAAGTTTAGAAGCCGTTAAAAAACAGCCGATTAAAGTTCATTTAGAATTTGACACGGGAATGCATCGACTTGGATTTACACTTTCAGATGTTCCCAAACTTATCAAAGTCATTAAATCAAATCCGCTAATAGAAGTGTGTTCTGTTTTTAGCCATCTCGCTGTTGCAGATAACCCAGCAAACGATGAGTTTACGCTAAAACAGATTGAAGAGTACACTGTAATCTGTGATTTGTTGCAAGAAGGAATAAATCAACCTTTTATTCGTCATATTTCAAATACGGCCGGTATTGAACGATTTCCACATGCTCAATTTGACATGGTAAGGTTAGGTATTGGATTATATGGTATTTCCACCCTTGGTAAAAACAGTTCTTTACAGCCTGTTAGCACCTTTAAATCTTACATTACACAAATTAGGGAAGTAAATGCTGGCGAAGGTATTGGTTATGGACAATTTGATAAAGCCGAAACCAAGAGGAGAATTGCAATCATTGCAGTTGGATATGCCGATGGATTCAATAGAAGTTTTAGCCAAGGAAAAGGTTATTTCTTAATAAATGGACAAAGAGCAAAAGTAGTTGGAAATGTGTGTATGGATATGACCATGTGCGATGTTACAAAAATATCGTGTTCTGTTGGAGATGAAGTCATTATTTTTGGAGATAATCCTCGTGTGGAAGAGTTGGCCAAAGCAGCTGAAACCATACCCTATGAAATTCTAACCAATGTAAGTGAAAGGGTCAACAGAGTTTTTTATCAAGAATGAAAACAATAGATAAACAGCAATTAATTGATGGAATTGCTAGTGGCGACACTAGAATGTTAAGCAAAGCTATAACGCTTGCAGAAAGTACCATTGAGGAACAACGAAACATTGCACTTGATATCATTGAACACTTTGGTCCTCAAGAAAACACATTTCGAATAGGAATAACGGGAACTCCAGGTGCAGGTAAGAGCACCCTAATAGAAGCTTTAGGCACTGAAATTTTAAAGGACTCGAAAAGAAAAATTGCCGTACTAAGCGTTGATCCAAGTAGTAAAAAATCTCATGGTAGTATTCTTGGTGATAAAACCAGAATGAATACCTTAAGTGCTAGTCCAAGAGCATATATCCGTCCAACTGCCAGTGGTAATCAAATGGGTGGATTAGCAAAAAACACAAGGCTAGCAATGTTGTTATGTGAAGCTGCTGGGTTCAATACTATTTTAATTGAAAGTGTAGGTGTCGGTCAGGGTGAGACCGAAATTGCACAACTAGCCGACTTATTTGTTCTTGTACTTAATCCTGGTGGTGGCGATGAGCTGCAGGGTATAAAAAGAGGCATTATGGAAATGGCCGAAGTTATTGTAATTAACAAAGCAGATGGTGATGCTGAAAAGCAAGCAAATCTCACCGCTAAGGAATATAGCATGGCTCTGCATTTAATGCCTGAATATGATTCTAAATGGATGCCGAAAGTACTTACGATATCTGCACTTAAAAATAAGGGAATTGATGTCTTTTGGAATAAATGTTTGGACTACGAGCAACATGTTTTGGTTTCAAATTGGAAAGGAACTCATCGTAAAAAACAAATGATTTATTGGACCAAGAAAAGTATTCATGATTTATTATTGGCTAGAATCAAATCGTATGATGTTGAGATTGCAAAGGAGCTAAAAGAAGGTGTTTTGCCAGAAAAGCTTGCTCAGAAGTTACTGAAGTAAAAT
>JABDQY010000262.1 GCA_013042025.1 Bacteroidia bacterium | reverse complement strand
AATTAGTACCTGTTTGTGCCATTGCAAACCCTGAAATCAGGACAAGTAAAACGACTAATATTTTTTTGCTATTTGGCATTATAATTTATGATCTTATTTAGTCCTTCCAGAACCAGTTTTGGGCGTGCGAATATCTCATTTTTCACCTCTTTATCAAAATGCAAGGTCATACTACTGCAATCAACGATTTTAAGAGCGGGAAATTGCTTATTCAACTTATATATATATCCTTCAATTTCATTCATAATTGACTGACAAACACCCACTTGCATAGACTCTTCCGTACTCTTCCCTGGAAATATTACCGAATAGTTATATTTTACCAATGGTAAACCTGCAGTAAATTCATCCATTGCTTTAAACCTCATTTGAACACCCGGAGAGATTAATCCACCAAGAAACTCATTATTTACTACCAAATCCATGGTTAAGCACGTCCCTAAATCTATTACCAACCAATTTGCATCTTTATCCATACTCCAAGCACCTACGGCCGATGCAATTCTATCTCTCCCCAACGTTTCAGGAGTCTTATAATCCATTTTTATAGGGATCGGTGTATTGTGACTTAAGATTTCTGTAGACTTTAGCTTTCTTTCTAACTCCTTAAACTTCCCAGTTTTAGATACTAAAATGGTTGGATTATATTGATCTACAAGTTCTTCAAACTTTTCAATCTCTAAGTTCTTTATATACTGCAGCTCTTTATCCCCCTTATATACAAGGGCTTTTGTTGAAGTATTTCCAATATCAATACACAAGTTTACTTTATCCATTTTACTCGATGATGTTCTAATTCTATAAATTGATTTCCATCCATAACTCCTAAATTTCCATTATTGCAAATAGTATCTACAATGTACTCTTTAATACCATCTTCTCGCTGAAAAGTTACACGTTTCCCTTTTCTATAAACGAACTTATTTACACGTTCTGATATTTCAAATTCATTTAGATGGATTAGTTTATAAAAATGATCGAAGAGTATTTGTAAGAGACCTTCATTACTTGATTCCTTCCTAAGAATTTGCTTTAAGGAAGTTGCAGACAATCCATTAAATTCAGTTTGATTTACGTTTAATCCAACGCCTAAAACACAATGTTTTATGTGCTTTCCTTCAATTACATTTTCAATAAGAATCCCAGCAATTTTTTGATCACCTACATAGATATCGTTTGGCCACTTAATAGAAACATCTCTTATCTCTAGACTTTTCAGAATTTCTATAATACCAAGTGCTATACACTTATTTAAATGAGGAAGTAATCGTATTTCCTTAATTGAATCTACTAGAAAGCTAACGAGCAAGTTTTCACCTTTCTTACTTTGCCACGTGTTTTGCCTTTGACCTTTGCCATTTGTTTGAAAGTTAGTATAAACACAAAATGGTTCTTTCACTTGCTGTTCCTTCACAAGTTTTTTCAAGAAATCATTTGTAGAATCAATTTGTTCTAAAAATACTATTTGGTCTGTAACGAAATGAATAGACAATTGCAGGATTAAATTAGTTTTGCAAAAATATTTTAATTAATGGCAAAAGATATCAAATTGGCAGATGCATTGGCTGAGATCATTGTTAAAGGTATGCAAGACAAAAAAGCAAAGAACATTGTGAAGATTAATTTATCTAAAATTAATGAAGCTTCTGCAGATTTTTTTGTGATATGTCATGCAGATAGTGATCGTCAAGTTAAAGCAATTGCAGATAATGTTGAAGATGAAACTCGACTTGTTCTTGAAGAAAAGCCATTGCATAGAGAAGGACAAACAGATTGCAGATGGGTGTTACTAGATTACTCAAATGTTGTGGTTCATGTCTTTTTAAAAGACGTACGTGAGTTCTATGAAATTGAAGAATTATGGCACGATGGTAAGTTCACAAACTACCAAGACGTTGCTTAAGGTTTAAAAATACTCCTTACTAGTAATACCTTCTTCTCGTATTCTTTAAATCTTTAAATTCGATTTCATCGCTAACTCTATATCTAGGTCTGTCTTGCATTTGAAGTTCTCTCAGCTTCATACGTAGCTGTAGATCAGTATCTTCATATTTATTGTAAGAAATGCTTTCATCAAAGTCATACCCCCAATCATCCAATTCGCTTTGCGTAGTATCTATTACACCGATATACCCATAAGACCATTCATCATCGTAAGAAGACTTTGATTTAAAGAAATAGATATAACCCGTATCCTTTTGTACAATAGTATATTCCTTTTTAATAAACTCTAAACTATCCTTGTTTACATTAATGTATGCACGCTGTGCAAATAATGCTTCTGCAAGATCGTCATATCCATATTCTTCGGGAAACAAATCTAGTCGGTTAATCTTTTTGAGTCGCTGATAAATTTCAATTCTATCGTTTGTATTGTTTGCAAATTCTTTCCATGTACCAGAAGGTACGCTCATTCTACTTTGGAGTTTTAATACTGCCAGATCCATTTTTAACCCAGTAGAATTTAATTTTTCAATTCGGTTAAATACCTTTTTTACTTTCGACTTCTTAGCATATGGCATCAACATTTTAGCATAGTATTCCAGGTCTTCATTGTAGTTATATAGTGCATTCCGATTAGCTTCATTGTAAAAGTCATTCCCTTTTGATGCTTCCCGTGCTTTTTGTCTTTTCACTTCGTTATTTGCTTCCCAAGCAAGTTGCTTTACATATTTCCTATATACTCTTTTCTTAGAAATACTACTGTCTAATGTTCGCACAAGCAAACTGTAAATATTAGACTTATACTCAGGTAGAGCAGTTAACATTAAAATATCTGGATATAAATCTCTAGCTATTTCTAATGAATCATAAAAAGAATAAAACAACTCATCAATTTCATCTTGATCTTCAGATAAAGGAGTCTCTTCCAATATTAATTTGGCAAACATCTTCGTAGATTTTTTTGTTTGCTGATTTGCTATAGCATTTAGTATTGGTATTTGGAATGTGATTGAATCCCCAATCTTATAATATGTATCTTGAAGGAAGGGCAAAATCCTAGGACTTTTAGTTCTGCCTATTTCTCTAATTAAATTGGATCGAATGTCCATCGCATTATCGCTTACATAACTTTTACTATAAGCACTAATTAACTTGTCGGCATCTTCATCCTCAAATTGAATGGTATAAAAGGATCGATATGCAGCTTCTCTAGTGGTACTGTCTTCAGAAATTAAATCTCCTAAGAATAAATCTGCCTTACTTTGTAATACTGGAGTTCCAATTGCAGTATCCCAAGGAGTAAACGTTTCATAAAAACTATTTACAAATTTGCTTCTCGGTTTTTTAAAGTCAGTTTCTGTAAAAAGAGAATACATAACCCCGTCTTTCAAAATATATCGAGCTAAGAAATTTCTGCTTGAATTGGTATCTCCAGCCTCAATTTCATAATATTTAAGTTCTTGTTTCTCCCATTTCTTTTCATTCCTCAAGAAAAAATCATCATTTTCTGTAAGCTCATTTTTATTATACTTCCAGATAGAATCTTCATGAGTTTCTCCATAATACTTATGAAATTTCTTATTCCGTACATATATTGCTTCATCCGATTCTTTACTGTAATATATAGCAGTTTTTGTCTCCTCTTCATGACTATCATCCTCTTCATCATCATTGCCACCATAGTAGTAGCCATAGTAGCTCCCTTGCTCAATTGGCGGTTTCACATTTGTTTCTACTGAAAAGAATCGAGCGGAATCATGTTTCAACTCAAAAGATCTTGAAAATGTATAATCATTAAATTTGAGTGAATTAAAGAAGGTGCTTGCAGATTCTTCATCATTGGTTTGAGCAACGGTTAAATAGTATTGATTACCTGCCACCAAAGCTCTTAAATATAAATCGGGCATCTCCTCTTTGGTTGCTATTACATTAAAAGATGGATAAGATAAAAATGAATCATGAGACAATTCTTTTAATTCATAGTCAAACTGCTGAACAAAGTTTCTGCACATTTGGCTTAACTCGAATGAATCTTCTTCCATAAAATTCATGTCGTTATAACTTCTATTCATTACCATGAAAGTGCCTTTATCACTATCATAACTCTGAACTGTTTTCTTCCAAAACCCCCTCATAAATGAATTATTCTCACCTTCATAAACGTGAACACCTGGCATTTTTATAGTGTACGCATTATTCTTTGGACTGAACTCTTTCCACGTTTTATTTTGATGAAAATGCAAATCCTCCCAAAATGCTGCTACTTCAGGCCGCTTTATGAATTCCTTTTTGCCTCCTACTTTAAGAATAATAATCTCCAAAGGACTTACCATGATGTGGTATCTCTGAAAATCTCCTTTTTTAGTCTCGTTCAGAATGTCAAACCCGGGTATACCATCAATAGAAATTCTCTTATTCTCTAAAATTTTCCCAGGTATATTCTCAAACAAAAGGCTATCTATCTTCTCTAAATAGTCCTCTTGACTAACACCATACAACGTTCCGAAAGTGAACATCCTAGTAATAACATATGTCGCTCCATTCGCCATATCAGGATATGCTGCCATCATAACATTACCTGCCTCTGGAAATTCATAAAGTTCTCCAGGCATATTAACTGAATAACTGCCGTCAAATGAAGTTTGTTTAGAAAATGGTTGCTTAATAAAGGTTTCTTCTAGTTTGTCCTTTACTTTTCTTCCATAATCCGACTTTTTATCACTAACCGCCGAGACGGTATAACCCATTTCACGTAGAAGATTGATTACACCATAGCTATTGGGTAAGTGTGCAGCTCCTACACCAGCAAAAAGGCTTTGAGTCTTCATAATGGAATCCATAGCTACGGCCATTCCATTGTTACGATAAACAATTATTAAATCATGATATTTATCGTTTGCACTAGACAATCTGGATAATGAATCTAATAGCGTTAAATCCCCTCTTCGATAGGCATCTTCCATAACCTCGTTGAAGTTTTTCCCATCTAAAATTTTTGAAACTTGATGTCTTCTTTTTTCAGCAAGTTCCCTTTCTTCTTTCTTCTTTTTCTTATCCGTTTCCGGTTTTGCTGCTTGCTCATTCAGTCTCATGGTGTTGCCCAAATGCTCTAAACCTGTAATAAGTTTCCCTTGCTTTTTCCCAGCCTGAAAAATGAACAAATCTAAATACGTGTCTTCTTGAAAATCTGCACTATAATTACTAGTACGGTACAATAACGAGTTGAGTATTCCAAGCTCTGCTCCTAGTGCCGTTCCTATTTCTTTATTTTCGGGTGCTTTTAGCTCAAAAATTGCCTTATAGAATCCTGTGTTGGAATAATCACCTCGCATACTAAATACATTCCCCATATTGTCAGCGACATAATCGTCAGTGGTCATGGTTTCCATCCAAGTTTCCGGATTTATTTCTAAAGACACAACATCTACACTTTCAATTGCTTTATAGAACGAATCGCTTAAGTGAAATGCAACCTTATTACTAACATGCATTGTACCATATAAAAAAGATGGTTTTTCTAAACCGTTTCCACTAATCTTCCATAATAAACCTCTATCTTCTTCAGATTGAGCAAAAGCAGAAGTAACAAGAAGTAAAAAGGATATTAAACCGATGTATTTTTTCATAGAGGCTATAAGTTCCCCAAAAATAAAATACTAATTTACTTTAACAATAAAATTCTGTTAATCAGATTATTATCACGTATCAACGGTGTATTAGGACATTGCTACGAAATACTAATTCCAAATTTACACCATGCTAAAAAGACAATTTAACAGCATTTCCAAAGTACGGAGGATCGTATACAGCAGAATGCTTAATACTTCTTTCTCTTAAATGTGCTTCAACCGATTTTTTTAAAACTCCTTCGCCTTTACCCACAATTACATAAGCCGTTTTACGACTTTCCTTTTTACACGATTTAATGAAATGGTTTAATTCATCTAATTGATATTGAAGTTTATCTCGTGAAGATAAATGAGCTAGGTGTGGTGCAATTTTTTCAAAATGTAAATCCAACTCAACCTTCTTGGGTTTAGAGCTGGATTTCTTTGATTTTTTATCGCTGAGTGGCTGGGAAGAAAACTCTCCCATCATCATACGTTTTAATAATTCTGGATCAATTGATTCATTATCCACTTTACAAAGGTAGATTTTAGAACTTAGAAGTAAGTGTAAGAACTAAACGGGTTCTATTGTATTCACTCTCAACAGAGCTAGAATTAAGCCCGCTTACTTCATATGGAACATAAACATCTGATTGAATATCTTTAGAAATTCCAAAATCAAATCCCCAAGATCTTTCTTGAATCCCGATGCCTGCAGATAGTATTTTACGGCTAAAATCACTACTGTTTGCTAATGGGTTCCCCATAGTTGCAAATCCACCTCTTACTCTAAATGCATCAAATACATACTCTCCTCCAATCTTCAAATTCACGGTGTTTTGATAAGTGTCAGCTATTTCTTCATTGATTAAGTCATAAGAATCATCATCATCAGAAAGACTCATTGTACTATAATCAATTGTTTCTATTTCTGCTGAAATTAATCCCTTCTTGCCAAAAATATAAGCTGCTTGAACACCATACTTCATTGGAGTAGTAATTGTATACTGATGCTCCTTGTCAATGGTCTTCAAATTGTCTGGTGATAAGCTTGCATCATCAAATATTACATTTAACTCATCGTCATATTTATCTGTTAGTGTCAATCCTGTTGGCGTATGTATAGTACCTCCAATTCGAATGTTATTATTAGGTCTAAAGATCATCCCAAATCTACCGCTATACCCAACTCCAGATGTCTCTAAGTTTCTAATAAAATCAAATTCTTTCCAGTTATCTGTTGTTGCTGGATTATCAACTTCTGAGAATACGTTTTTCTCAGAATATCGGATGCTATGAATGTTCAACCCAAAACCAAAATATACCTTGTGCTCATAATTTGCAGCAAATGCTAAGTTTAATTCATTCATTCCCCCTTTAGAAGTTATTACCCCACTTTGCCCCATATTCGGAGACAAGTTATCATAATTTGCATAATAATTTCCGTCGCTAAACGAATCTATTAGGTACGAATACCAGAACATATCTTCATAGTAAGCAAAGCCATTTGTTAAAGGTTCATCGTTATCTTCTAATACACTAGCAGGAACACCATTAGCATAGGCAGCAACTTGGTCCGTAAATGATGAGTTTCTATTCGTACCCTTGTAACTTACGGTTCTATTAAAGTCAGCAGTCTTATTCCATCCTACAGAGAAATTGTGATTAACCCAACCAGTTTTAGCAGGTTCACCTCTTCTCATTTTTCTTTCCGTAAATACTAAATTTACACTAGGAAGAATTGGCTTGAATATGTTGGTTGTTTTGGTTGGACCATCTATATAAGTAGATTGATTTTTTCCATTTATACTTCCTACAGAGAAGTTAAAAACATTTGTTTTAAACTGTGCTAACCCTGCTGGATTAGTTAATAATGTTGCCGGATCGGCTCCAACTGCTCCAACAGAACCTCCTAAACCTAAGCTTCTTGCTGTGCTTCCAGTTGGATCTGTCATTGAAAATCTTAGTGCATCTATATCGCTTTGGGCCATTAGATTTGGGCATACCATCCCCATTATTGCTGCTATTACAATTATCTTTTTCATTTCTATATTATTTAAGGGTTAAACTATCTTCTTCCTCCACTTCTAGATGGACTTGAACTACGACTCGGCGAGGCAGATCTTGAAGGAGAAGAGCTTCTACTAGGGGATGCACTTCTACTTGGACTGCTGCTTCGGCTCGGGGTATATGACCTCGACGGACTGGAACTTCTACTTGGAGAAGCTGACCTCGAAGGTGTAGAGCTTCGGCTTGGAGCCTTTGTTCTGCTTGGCGTTGTACTTCTACTCGGAGTGTATGACCTTGAAGGCGTTGTTGCTCTTGAAGGTGTTGAACTTCGGCTTGGTGCTTTTGTTCTACTCGGAGTTGTTCTTCTACTTGGGCTTGTACTTCGACTAGGGGTATATGACCTAGACGGCGTTGTAGCTCTTGAAGGTGTAGAACTTCGGCTCGGTGCTTTTGTTCTACTTGGAGTTGCACTCCTACTTGGTGTTGAAGAACGTGTTGGTGTTGTAACTCGAGAAGGTGTAGCACTTCTGCTCGGAGTTGATGAGCGTGAAGGGTTTACAGTACTTCTTGGAACTGTTCTTTTTGAAGGGGCCGTCCCTACCTTATCTGAAACTCCAGTTTGAGTAGCACTTCTATTTGTATTACTCACTTTAGATGGAACAGTGTTGACTTTTTGAGAAGGTTTCACGTTTCCACTTCTAACAGAAGGAGTTGTTGATCCAGAAATAGTTTCTGGTTTTCTAGAATTTGAATTTACAACTGCTGGTTTTCTATTGTTAAGAGTAGTTTTACCTGTAACTCCACCATTATTGTTGTTTATTTTATCATTAATACCACCAGGTTTTACGGAAGTAGGTTTGTTTCTAACCACATTTTGACCTCCTGGTTTTCTAGCTGGAGTTGTACCGTTTATATTTCCACTTGTTGTATTGCTACCGATTCTTTGTCTTGGACTATTTTTAGCATTGTTATATCGAGCAGACCCTACATAACCACTGTTATTTGAACCGCTATTTGAGTTGTTAGAAGCAAATCTTCTATTACTACCATATCTACCACCGTAGTATCCGCCGAAATTATTGTACCCATAATAATTGTTTCTATAAAAGTTATTGTATCTACCTCCATAGAAGCCTCCATAATAACGTGGAGCATACCAATTGTTGTAACCAAAATATGGAGAATAACAGTTTCCCCATCCAAAAGATGGATAACCCCAAGAATAGCCTCCGTACCAGCCACCCCATGAACTCCAACCTACATTCCAACCTCCTCGTGGTCGATACCATCGATTAGCATATCCGTAGTTACCGTAAAACCATGGATCATAGTTGTAATAATTATACCCATACGTGTTGTATCTCCAACTGTTTCTATACCGCCAATTGTCAGTATAGTTCCCGTCTTGGTAACCTTCACTATATCCATCGGCGTAACCGTTTTCATAAGAGTACTCAAAATCATCTCCTCTAAATCGTCTTATAGATCTTTCATAATCAGACCGAGGTTCATCTTCTTCTACGTAAGCATAATCATCTGTAGTAAATGCTTCCGAGTTTTCTACTGGTTCAACGTCATTTACAATATTATCTTCATTTACACGAGGTGTATATTTTTCAGGAGCTGGTTGTGGTGCATTTTGTACAACCACAATGTCGTCTTCAGGGGTATAATATACGTCGTCTGGGGAGGTGGTGGTGAGTCTTTGCGAAGTGCAACTTGCAAGAAACACAAGGGATAGTGATAAATAATAATATAATTTCATGATGCCAAAATTTAAATTCAACTTAACAGCTTAATTTTGCTGCCGTAATATAAATTTCAAATAGCATACCAAATATAACATCAATGGCATTCGATAAGGTAACACGTGAACAAGATTATTCTAAATGGTACAATAATTTAGTAGAAGATGCAGACTTAGCTCAACACAGTTCAGTTAGAGGTTGTATGGTCATAAAGCCATATGGTTACGCTATCTGGGAGAAAATGCAACAAGAACTTGACCGAAGATTTAAAGAAACAGGTCACCAAAATGCGTATTTCCCATTATTTGTTCCTAAAAGCTTATTTGAAGCAGAAGAAAAAAACGCTGAAGGTTTTGCCAAAGAATGTGCAGTTGTAACTCACTATCGATTAGAAAGCGATCCTGATAAAGAGGGAAAACTAAGAGTTGATCCAAAAGCAAAGCTAGAAGAAGAATTAATTGTAAGACCAACTAGTGAAGCAATTATTTGGAATACTTATAAGGGTTGGATTCAAAGCTATAGAGACCTGCCCATTTTGGTAAACCAATGGGCCAATGTAGTACGTTGGGAGATGCGAACAAGATTATTTCTAAGAACAGCTGAATTCTTATGGCAAGAAGGACATACCGCCCATGCAACAAAAAAGGAAGCTGTTGAAGAAACACGACAAATGCTTGAAGTTTATGCTGAGTTTGCTGAGACCGTTTTAGCTATACCAACTATAAAAGGTACCAAAACTGAAAGTGAACGATTTGCAGGTGCTGATGACACCTTGTGCATTGAAGGATTAATGCAAGATGGGAAAGCACTTCAAATGGGAACATCGCATTTCTTAGGACAAAATTTCGCAAAGGCGTTTGATGTGAAATACACAACAAAAGAAGGTAAGCAAGATTACGTTTGGGCGACTAGCTGGGGAGTAAGTACTAGGCTTATGGGAGCATTAATTATGACTCATAGTGATGATGAAGGATTGGTTTTGCCTCCAAACTTGGCCCCGATACAAGTAGTGATAGTTCCTATATACAGAGGTATGGAACAATTAGAGACGATAAGTGATCGTATGGAGCCAATAATTAAAAACCTAAGAAAGCGAGGCATCACAGTTAAATTTGACAATAGAGACACTCATAAACCTGGATACAAGTTTGCAGAATGGGAACTGAAAGGAGTGCCTATAAGAATAGCAATTGGTCCAAGAGATTTAGAAAATGGAACAGTTGAAGTTGCAAGAAGGGATACAAAGGAAAAACAAGTTTTAGAACTTACCGATATTGAGAACAAGATAGAACATCTCTTAGAAGCCATGCAAAAAGAGATTTATTTAAGTGCTTTAAACTTTAGAGACAACCATATTACTAATGTTAATACTTGGGATGAATTTAAAGAGGTTCTTGAAAACAAAACGGGTTTCATATCTGCTCATTGGGACGGTACTGCCGAAACAGAAGATAAGATTAAAGAGCTAACCAAGGCTACTATTCGTTGCATTCCATTCGACAACAAACAAGAACCAGGAGAATGTATTTATACTGGAAATCCGAGTAAGGAACGTGTGCTATTTGCAAAAGCGTATTAGCTAATTTAAATTCTGTCTAAAGATACTTACGTTACACAACGAAATTGATTGGTCAAGTATCTTTGACGTAAATTAGTTGAAGTTATTTTATTCAATATCGTTATTACTTGCTATTAGTCTTAACCTGCTAATTACAATAGGGTTTATAGCAAAATACGCTATTCAATATGATTACTATACCAATGTTCTATGTGAAGACAAGGATGAAAAGGTAAATGAATGCCAGGGGATGTGTCATCTTTCTTCGGAATTAAGCTATCAAAACCTCGATACAGAACAAGAACAAACAACTCAATTCAATTATAATTTCACACCTCTATTTATACAAAATTTTGCACCCAGCGAAACATGTATTTGTGATGAGAAAGCAACCTTTACATCACCTAACAATAGGATTCTAGTGACGCATCCAAAGGATATTGATCATCCACCTGAATTAGTTTAATTCATTTATTTCTTAACTACTACGCATTACTGAATTAATACAATTAAACTTTTTTTTAAAACAAAATCATGAAACAAATTAAATTATTTTCAATACTTATACTTACTGCTTTAATCACATTTATGTCGTCTTGTAAAGACAAAGACGAAGACCCAATTGCTGAAGCACAAACAGGAACTTTTAATATAGAGTTCAACCACATTTGGGGAATGGGTTCTGTTCCTTTTCAAATGAATACAATGATATATCATCCAAAGACTAAAGACTCAATGGAGTTTACTAAAGTAAAATATTACATATCGAATGTTCAGCTTCAAAAAGAAGATGGAACGTGGTGGGCAGAAGATGAAAGCTATTACCTTGTTGATCTTAGCGAAACTGACGGGAACATTTTAAATATAATGAACGTCCCAGAAGGCAATTATAAGGCTCTTCGTTTTACTCATGGAGTTGATAGCTTGCGTAATTTTTCTGGTGCACAAGTAGGAGCACTATCTGTCCTTAACGGAATGTTTTGGAGTTGGAACAGTGGCTATATAATGATAAAACTGGAGGGAAATTCTCCTCAGGCTGATGATGGAACATTCAGATTTCATCTCGGAGGATATGAAGAACCAAATAATGTTGTAACCGATAAAGAATTTGACTTCGGATCATCAAATTTAATTGTTTCGCCAACAGAAACACACAATGTAAAGGTTGTAGTAAATCCCGCTAGAGCGTGGCATAATGCTGGTACGCTTACAGACATGAGAGATAAAATCCATATGCCTGGTGATACTGCTACAATGATGGCCAAGGATATTTTTGGTTTTACCGCATTTGAAAGTATTGATTAGTTTGTTTTCATGGGAACGGAACACCCTCAATCTTTTGGGTTGGGGTGTTCTGCTCTTATCACTTATTTCCTGCAATCAAGATCCAATATTAGAAACCACAAATGATTACTTCATTACTCCTACTCATTTTCCTGAAAGGGTATACCAAAATGAAAACAACGTCCTTAACAAAGAAGGTATAGCTCTTGGGAAAAAACTATTTTTTGACCCCATTCTCTCCATTGATAGTACCATTTCTTGCGGAAGTTGTCACTCACAAGACTATGCCTTTGCAGATAATGGAAAACCGTTAAGTGTTGGAGTTCGAGGGCAAATTGGTATTCGAAATTCACCACCTCTCTTTAACCTAGCATGGTACAAAAATTTTATGTGGGATGGCGGTGTAAAGCATTTAGAATTTATTCCCTTAGCTCCTATTGAATTGGATATCGAAATGGACGAATCCATTCAAAATGTTATTCAGAAACTTAACAGAAATATTGAATACCAAAACGATTTTGAAGCTGTATTTGGGACTAAAGAAATATCAGACAAGGAGTTTTTATTTGCGATGGCTCAATACATGACAGCTTTGGTTTCTGCAGATTCAAAATATGACCAAATGATCCAAGGAGAGACAACCTTTTCATCTGAAGAAAATCGAGGTTATCAGTTATATCAATCAGAATGCTCTTCTTGTCATACAGAACCCCTTTTTACAAACTCTAGCTTTAAAAATAATGGGTTGGATAGTGTCTATTCTGATTTGGGAAGGAAACGCATTACCCTAAATGATGCTGATTTAGGTAAATTTAAAGTCCCATCACTACGCAATCTAAGTTATACGTATCCATATATGCATGATGGTAGATTTGTGAGTATGGAACAGGTTATTGAACACTATTCTAAGAATATTCTAGATTCAAAAACGCTTTCATCTGAATTGATAAACAAAAACTTTACAGCACAAGAAAAAGCAGATATAGTTGCTTTTCTGAAGACATTGGACGACGAAAGTTTTCTAACAAACATGGAATACCGACCATAACAATAAGCGAACATGCTATATTTGGGTTTATGAAAAAACTCATCTTACCTCTTTTTTGTATCATCCTAATTTTTAGTTGTAAGGACAAAAACAAAACAGAATCACATCCTGAAAGCCATACTTCAACAATTGAATTTGAAGTAAGTAATGAAGCGAATATTGGTTCATACAACATCTATCGAAATAATGATTTGATTGGACAAATGGCTTCACATTCAACTTCGACATTAGGGGAGTTTAGAATGGTTGACTTAGTTTCTGTAACAGAACATCCTGCCAACATTAAGTACACCGTTGAACCTGTATTTTATGATTCAGCAACGGCAAATGTGGATATTGCTATAAAGATTACAGTGGAGAATAATGAGGTATGCAGCAATCCAGCTGCAAATCTAAAATATGGTGATGTAGCAGAAATCAATTGTTCCATAGACTAAAAAAGCCCTTCGCAAGAGCGAAAGGCTTTTCAAAAATCTATTTATCAAAAGGCTTATAATACCTCTAACATTCTTTTTCCTAATTCTGCTGGAGAATCTACCACGTGAATACCGCATTCTCTCATAATTGCCTTTTTAGCACTTGCAGTATCTTCAGCACCACCAACAATTGCTCCTGCATGTCCCATTGTTCTTCCTGCCGGTGCAGTTTCACCTGCGATGAAACCAACAACTGGTTTAGTTCCGTTTTCCTTGATCCAACGAGCGGCTTCTGCTTCCATACTTCCTCCAATTTCTCCAATCATCACTATACCGTCCGTTTCGTCATCTGCCATTAATAATTCAACTGCATCCTTCATTGAAGTTCCAATAATAGGATCTCCTCCAATTCCAATTGCTGTAGATTGACCTAATCCAGCTTTTGCAACTTGATCAACCGCTTCATATGTTAACGTTCCTGATTTAGAAACAATTCCAATTCTACCTTTCTTAAAGATAAAACCAGGCATAATTCCAACCTTAGCTTCTTCAGCGGTAATAATTCCTGGACAGTTAGGTCCAATTAATCTGCTTTCTCTATCAGCTAGGTATGATTTAACTTTAACCATATCTGCAACTGGAATACCTTCAGTAATACAAACAATTACTTTAATTCCAGCTTCTGCAGCTTCCATTATTGCATCCGCAGCAAATGGAGGAGGAACAAAGATTATACTTACGTCTGCACCGGTTGTAGCAACCGCTTCAGCAACTGTATTAAAAACAGGTTTATCTAAATGAGTTTGGCCACCCTTTCCTGGAGTTACACCTCCAACAACCTGAGTACCATACTCTATCATTTGACCTGCATGAAAAGTTCCTTCACTGCCTGTAAAGCCTTGAACTATTATCTTAGAATCTTTATTTACTAAAACTGACATTGTTTCTGTTTTTCGGGTGGCAAATGTAGGATTTTTAGCCTTATATTTATGCTAATGAATGATGAATTATATCAAGTCCACAAAATGCGTTAATTATTATCGTACAAGATTTTAGTTTTAGACGTATAAATCAACTGATTCAACGACTAAATAGTACTTTGTTTTGCATAGTACTATTTAAAAGATATATATTTGCATTACAATATGAATGTAGAAAACACACAATCTCAAATGCGTAAGGGTATTCTAGAATACTGCATTCTTGCTTTAACAAGCAAGGGAGAGGTCTACGCTTCAGATATTATTAGCAGCCTAAAAGAAGCAAAGCTGATTGTAGTAGAAGGAACCTTGTATCCTTTGCTAACTCGACTTAAGAATGCGGGACTGTTAAAATACGAATGGAAAGAAAGCGACCAAGGCCCTCCACGCAAATACTATTCACTCACCGAAGCTGGTGAAGTGTTTAAGTCAGAATTAAACAACACATGGAAAGAATTAACCTCATCAGTTTCAAAAATTACCCAATAAAATGAATAAAATTATACAAATAAATTTAGCCGGTCAAGCTGTAGCCATTGACGAACAGGCTTATGAAATTCTCAAGGCTTATCTTGGTAAACTATATAAACACTTCGACAACACAGAGAGTGGTGAAGAGATAATCAATGACATAGAATCAAGATTATCTGAACTTTTCTATAACAATATCAAAGGGAACCATACATTTATTAACGAAGCTGATGTGAATGAAGCCATCAGTTTAATGGGATCTCCAGAAGACATTGAACTTGAAGAGGAAGAAGAGCAAAAAACAAATGAGCAACGAACTAACACCGAAAGCAAGGGCTCATCAGACTCACATAGTAAAAAACTATTCAGAGATCCAGACGACCAAGTCCTGGGCGGAGTATGTTCTGGACTTGCAGCATATTTCAATATTGATGTAAGCGTTGTGAGAATTCTTACAGTGCTCGTTGTTCTCTTTGGAGTTGGATTCCCAATTCCAGTGTACTTAATACTTTGGGCAGTAATGCCTGAGGCAAAAAATACGCACGACAAATTTAGAATGCATGGTGAAACACCAAACATTGATGAAATAGCCGATAAGATTAGAAATGAGGCAAAACATGTTGCCGACAACTTAAAAAAAAACTCTAATCTGAACTCAGCGGTAAAGGGAGTAGGCTCTATCATTGAAAACATTGTTAGAGCCTTTTCAAAACTTTTTGGTGCTAGCGTGTTAACTGTGTTAGTGGTTGCTGCAATTCTAGTATCAATCGCATTACTTGCAAATGCTACAGGCAACGCAAATTTGCATTTTAATGACCAATCGTTCAGTGCACCTCACCTATTTAACTCGCCTGCTTTAAATTGGATTTTTAATGTCTCCCTTTTATCCATAATTCTAATCCCAATTGGCACCCTAGGTTTTGCTATTTTACAGTTCATTTTTAATTTGGCCAATGCAATTAATTTAAAAGCAGTGTTTGTTGCATGGTTAATAAGTCTTGCAATATTTATCGGAGTTAGTATCTATGGATCGCGAAATATCAACTTTGATGAAATAAGAGACTTTAAAGACCAGATTGAAGAAATAAACTCAGTTTAAAGGAGATGTAATACATTTGTTTTATGTCTGATGATTTTATTCCCTATAGGTCTGTTCATCCACCACTATCTGATACTGAAATAATAGAATTAAGCAAGAAACACAACTTGCATATGCAGCATAGGCGAAGCGTTCGAAATTTTAGCGACCAGCCTATTCCAGAAGAAGTAATAGATAACATAATTGATATTGCATCTTCTGCACCTAGCGGTGCCCATAAACAACCTTGGACTTTTTGTATGGTCTCCAACCCAGATCTAAAGAAGAGAATTAGAGAAGCCGCGGAAAAGGAAGAGTACGAGAACTATCATGGAAGAATGACTGAAGAATGGTTAGATGATCTTAAAGTGTTTGGCACAGATTGGCACAAAGAGTTTTTAGAAGTTGCTCCCTACTTAATCATAGTTTTTAAGAAATCATATGACATAAATGATGATGGTTCAACATCTAAAAATTATTATGTGAATGAAAGTGTTGGAATTGCTTGTGGCTTTCTTTTGCAAGCCATACATGAAATGGGATTAGTAAGTCTAACTCATACTCCTAGCCCCATGAACTTTTTAGCTAATTTATTACAAAGACCTAAGAACGAAAAGGCTTATCTTCTTATACCTATTGGATATCCTTCTGAAAAAGCTCAAGTTCCTGTACTAGAACGTAAGTCTTTAGACCAAGTTTTGGTGAAATATACCTAACATTGCAGTGACTTATGGCCAAGATAGAAGTAAATAATAAATCCTATTCCATTACAAAAAAAGAGGATCAATTATTATTCGAAAACGAATCAATAAATTACGACATCATCAAACTACCAGACGGAAGTTTTAATCTAATTGTAGATAATATTTCGTACTCAATTGAAGTACTCAAAAAAGAAACAGCTACCGGAAAGCTATCATTATTAATTAATGGTAGAAAGGTTGAATCAACACTTCATAACAAACTAGCTGTCTTACTGAAATCTATGGGTATGGAGGGAGGCAAGAAAAAGCTTAAAGAGCTTAAAGCACCCATGCCAGGATTAGTACTTGCAACCAATGTTAAAGAAGGTGATGAAGTAGAAGAAGGTCAAGATCTACTAGTACTAGAAGCAATGAAAATGGAAAATGCTATTAAATCTCCTCAAGCCGGAATTATAGATAAGGTTTTTGTAACTGTTAACGAAAAGGTTGATAAGAACCACATACTAATTTCATTTATCTAGGTAAAATTATTTGTGACGAACATCTAGAACTACGTCAAATATTCAAATCAATAAAATAAACAATGAAAAAACTTTCACTTTTATTCATCCTCTCTGCTTTTGCATTCATGGCAGTTGCTCAGGATAATTCATTAGAAACTAAGAAAAAAGCACTAGAAGCTGCAAAGACTGAACTTGAAGCTGCCAAAGCTAAGGTTGCAGGTTTAAATGCTGACGTTGCTGCATTAACTCCACCAATTATTTGGAAAAAAGGCGGGTTTTCTGCTGTCAACTTCAATTCTTTAGGTCTTACAAACTGGGCTGCGGGTGGTGTTAACTCAAACTCAATTAATTTATTAGGTAATGTTTTTGCTAATTACAAAAAAGACAAAATAGAATGGGTAAATAATCTTGACTTAGCATACGGACTTGTTCAAAATGTTGGTGAGGGTATTCGAAAAAATGAAGATAAGATTGACTTTTTAACAAAAGCAGGGCTTAGAGCTACTGACAAATTAAACTATGCAGCATTATTCAATTTCAAATCTCAATTTGACAAAGGTTACGATTTTACTGATGCAACAATAGATGACGATGACAGACCTGTAATTTCAAAATTCTTAGCACCAGCATTTATTCTAGCTTCTGTTGGGATGGATTATAAAGTAACTGATTATTTCTCAGTTTACTTATCTCCAGCTACCGGTAAATTTACTATTGTAAATGACGATAGTATTGCTTCTAAAAATATCTATATTCCTGCAACAACAGATGATGCTGGAGTTCAATTCTATACCAATAATTTTAGAGCAGAGTTTGGTGCGTTGTTAAGTGCTATTTTAAACAAGGATTTAACCAAAAAAATAAATCTTAAGTCTACGCTTAACTTGTTTAATAATTATACCGACAAAAATTCAGCAAACCGAGAGAACATCGATGTTAACTGGGAAACAATGGTAAACATGAAATTAACAGATTATATTGGGGTTAGCTTATTTACTCACGTTATTCATGATAATGACATTGCAGTTTCATTATACGAGGATGATGTTCTTGTAGGTGTAGGACCAAGAACTCAGTTCAAACGACTTTTAGGTGTAGGATTTTCTTACAAATTTTAGAACCAATTAAACTAAACTGAAAATGGTCTCAACTAATTGTTGAGACCATTTTTTTTTGGCCCTTTCAAAATGACAAATAAATGAAGAAGCCAATATTTGAAACGATCCTAAACCAAAACTAACTTCGAATGTCCCGTTTTTCTCTTACTAGAAATTGCAGAAAGACTAGTGCAGCACTAGTCTTTGGTGATTCCAAACATCAAATATGTCAACATTGTTAGTTCTTTTAAATTATGATACCAATTGCTTATGAACAGGAAACTATTGCTGCAGTTACTATAAACCCAGCTCTTTTGTAAGAAATACTGGATACATTCGTAGAATTCTAAAACTAAAAAGCGTTGATTATTGTTACAAAACCAACGTTAGAAGAAACAAGTTTAAGATACTCATGAAAAAACAGTTTATACTTATCGCCTTAAGCATTCTAATTTTTTCATCATGTAAAAAGGATGAGGAAGACGTACCAGCTCAAGCACCAGATATTCCCGCATTCTACAATAGTGGAAGCAGTGCTTCACCAGCTATAAATTTAATTGCTGGGGTTTCTGATAACATCTTTGAACCTCAAGATTTAGACTTTCATCCTTCAAGAGCCAATGAACTTTGGATTATAAATAAAGGAAGTAATATTACTGGAGGAAGCACAGTTACAATAACCAACGCTGGGCAAAGTAATCAATCATCTCAGTTTTTAAGAGATGGAAACGCTTGGCATTTCATGGCTTTCCCAAGTGCGATTTCATTTAGCAAGGACAATGATAATTTTGGAACTTCGGCTAATATCCTTGATGCAAACAGGCAAGGAGGCACCTTTACTGGGCCAACTCTTTGGAGCAGCGACATGGATGTTTACGCTAAATATCACGGGCAAGGAACAAATGGAAGTCACCTAGATATGCTTCATGGAAGTCCATATGGTATGGGAATAGAATCAGATGGGCAAAATGCATTTTGGGTTTTTGACGGGTATAATCGTCATTTATGTTGGTATGACTTTCATGGAGACCACGGACCAGGGAATCACGACCACTCAGATGGCAAAGTTCATAGGTACTCAGAGGTTGTCTTAACTAGAGACCCAAATATTCCTTCACATATGGTAAAGGATGACCCCACTGGAACATTATTTATTTGCGAAACTGCTAAAAAAAGAATCTTATGGGTTAACGCAATTTCTGGGAGAGAAGTAGCGGATATTCCATTAATAAATGAAGAATTGGCTAGTCATCGAGAAGTAAACGATGTTGAATGGGGAATATTTACAGATATCAACCTAAACAAACCATGTGGGATTGAAGTTATTGGCAACATTCTATATGTTTCTGATTATGAATCTGGAGAAATTGTTGCATTTCAAAAAGAAACAAAAGTAGAGTTAGGTAGAATCAATACAGGAGCAAAAGGAATTATGGGCATTAAAGCTGACACTAATGGGAAGCTATGGTTTGTGAATGCTCTTAATCACGGAGTTTACCGAATTGATCCTAGCTAGGAGATAATCAATTGATTTTAAGCCTAATTAGTATATTCTTCTGAAATCCTATCTTTGCACCATTACGGATTGAAAAAGTTTTTTTCCATATCGCTAATTATTTTACTAATCGTCTCCACAGTAGGCATTCATGTTGATTATGCAAAATGTACGATGAATGAGGAGCAGACTGCTTGCAGTATGACCGCAGAAGAATCTTGTTGCGACATGGTTCTTGAGGATGATTGCTGTACAACTTCTCAAATTGAACAAGATGGGACTTTCTATGACTTTGTGGTCAATCAATCATATAAGATTACGACACCGGCAACTTTAATTACCTACATTCAACTTCCAAGTCAAATATTCTCAGTAGAAACAAAATCTCTTTATTCCGATTCAAAACCACCGCCAACTCTAATAAACAATCAGGCAGTTTTTCAAGTTTTTAAGTGTTAGAACCTTGGGGTCACAGAACCTCTCCTCGGTTTTCTTTAATTCAAACACATAAAAACAATAATGAAAAATATAATAATAATAATTTTAATTCTGTTGGCAATCCCCAGTATTGCTCAGCATGAAGGGCACATTATCAAAGGAAGGGTAGTTAGCTCACAAAACGATCCTGTAACTGGAGCATACGTCCGTTGGATGGACAAAGAAGCAGGTGTATTCACAGACAGTGCAGGTTCATTTCAAATTGAACATCACCACGAAGCTCCTTACTTAATTATCTCTTTTGCTTCCTATACAATCGACACAGTTTATGTTAAGAACATGGACTCTACATACATCATCTCTTTGAAATCAGATAATGAGATGGAAACTGCCTTGATCATAGGTAAGCGAATCAATTATGGTTTATCTCGCTTAAGTCCAAGAACAACTATCTTGCTAGGGGAACGAGAGTTTCAAAAAGCGGCTTGTTGTAATCTTTCTGAAAGCTTTGAAAACTCACCAGCCATCGATGCAAGTTTTGCTGATGCAGTAACAGGAACCAAACAAATAAAAATGTTAGGTCTAGATGGCTTTTATACTCTAATTGGTAAAGAATACATGCCTGCCATACGGACATTGAACTCTTATTACGGTCTCAGTTTAATTCCATCGTCTTGGATTGAAGGAATTCAAATTACTAAAGGAGCGGGTAGCGTAGTTAATGGATATGAGAGTATGGCAGGTCAAATCAATATTGAAATGAAAAAACCTTTTGATAAGGAAAGCTTCTTGTTTGATCAATTTGTATCTGAAGGCGGAAGAACAGAAACAGACTTGATGTACCGAAAAGACATCAATAAATATGTTGCTAGTTCTATCTTTCTCAAAGGTGCATTCAGACCAATAAAAAATGATCGAAACAATGATGGTTTTTTAGATCAACCATTGAGCAAACAGTTTCAAGCAATGAATCGGTGGCAATTTATGAGCGACAAAGGAATTGAAGGCATAGCAAGTATAAGTTATAACAACGACACGAAAGAGGCTGGTCAGTTAGCTTACTATGATGGAGACAACAACGCATATGGCATTGATCTTAATACTAAACAATTTGACGTGTTTGCCAAAATAGGCAAAGCTTTTAAAGACAAACCGTACAAGAGTTTTGGTAGTCAATATGCATTTAACAATACTTCATTTTTAGGAACTTACGGCAATAGTATTAATTCAAAAGTGTATGAGGCAAAGACTTCATCCTTTTATGTTAACCTTTTGTATCAGTCAATAATTAAAAACACCTTCCACGAATTTCAAACAGGTATTTCATTTCAATCAGATGATATGGATGAGAAATATGATGGATTTGCATTTCAACGTACTGAAATAGTGCCAGGAGCATTTTTTGAATATACTTATAAACCCAAAGAGACTTTTAGCTTAGTTGGTGGAATTAGAGCAGATTACAATTCCATTTTTGGTATGTCTGTAACTCCACGATTCCATTCAAAATATAGATTCAACAAAGACAAAACAGCTATCCGATTATCAGCGGGTATGGGAAGAAGAACATCCAATCCATTGGCACAGAATCAACAAATTTTTGCTAGTAGCAGAACCCTAGCGTTTATAAATCCTGATTGGTCGCTTCCCTATGGACTTGAACAAGAAGTTTCCATTAATTCTGGTATGAGTTTTGAACACCAGTTTAGATTAGGATATATGCCAGTTACGTTAGGACTAGATTACTTTAACACCAGTTTTTTGTCGGAAGTAGTTCTCGATAGAGAAACTGCAAATACTGCACTCTTCTATACAGTCAAAAATGGCACAAGAGCAAACAGTTTTCAATCACAAGTTGACCTCCAACCTGCACGACGCACTGAGATAAGATTGGCATATCGTATGTTTGATGTTCAAACAAAATACAATGATATCGGATATCTAGCTAAGCCGTTTATTTCAAAACATCGTTCATTCATTAATGTTACTCAAAAAACACGAAACGATTGGCAGTTTAGTAGCACTGGTACATGGTACGGACCGCAACGAATACCTGGATATAGAGACTACGTTTTATTTGAATTAAGTGATGATTATTCACCTAGTTTCATTCTACTAAATGCTCAAATAAGCAAGACATTTAAAAAGCAATTTGAAGTTTATTTGGGTGCTGAAAATATCTTAAACTACAAACAAGATAATCCAATTGAAGAAGCTGTAAATCCATTTAGTGAAAACTTTGATGCTGGAATGGTATGGGGGCCCATTTTTGGTAGAATGATTTATGGTGGATTTAGATGGAGAGTTCAAGTAGGCAGCTAAATGCAACGATTAAAGAAATAAATTAGTCTTAAGTAACAGGAGTCACGAAAATCGTTTCAATTCAGGTGTAACTTTGAGCTAAAGAAGTTGACAGTAGAGATACAATCAATCAAGACCCTATGGTTATCTTTGTGAAATAATGAAAAAAATTAAATATATAAGCATCTTTTTACTTTTTGCAGTTGCATTTTCATCTTGCAAGGATGAAACATCTGCACCAACTCCAGAACCTGCGGAGGAAGTACAAGAAATTTCATTTTCTGTAAGTAACCAAGCAAATGGAGAGGAGATTGACTTTCTAAATTCTACCTATACCCTCCCTAGTTCTGAGGAAATAATTATTTCTCGTTTGGCTTATATCCTTGCGGATTTCATACTAGTGAAAGATGATAATTCTGAGATTATTCTTGATGACCAATATGTCTTGATAAATCCAAAGTTTGCGGCACCCAAATTCACTTTAAAGAACATCCCAAAAGGCAATTACAAATCCATAAAATTTAGTTTGGGATTAGATTCTTCAATTAATCATGGAGACCCAAGCAAGTATGATGTTGAACATCCTCTAAGTCCTGTGAACAATTCACTCCATTGGAGTTGGACAGGTGGTTACATTTTTGCTGCAATTGAAGGAAAGCTTAAATCGGATAATTCGAGTTTCATATTTCACTTAGCTGGTTCACAGAATAAACTTGATTATGAATTGACTTTACCCTTTGAAAAAAAGGTCAATGCATTACGAGCAACCATGGAAATGAATTTTGACGAAATATTTAAAAATCCTGAAACATATAGTTTAGCGAACGACGGAATGGGTACGCATAGTACCACAGATGCAGTTACAACTAAACTCTTTGGAAACATGGGTGACATTTTTACAATTACAGAAATAAAAGAATAATATGAAAAAAATTGGCTTCTTACTAGTTTTAGCGATTGCGTTTATCAGCTCTTGTAAAGAGGATCCTCCTCAAGAAATAGTAAATTCAAATTTATCGGTGTCGATATCTCATGAATACAATGGAGCAGATTTGAATTTTTTGACTGATTCTTACATTATGCCAAAGGGAGATACCGTTAACTTTTCGCGTCTTTCATACCTATTGAGTAATTTTTATTTAGTAAATAGCAATGATGAAAAAGTTAAGCTTGAAGACCAATATGCTTTTATAAGTGCAGCTGAAGACATTACTACATTTGAATTAACTGGAGTGCCAAAGGGTAGCTATAAAGCATTTGGATTTCATTTGGGTATAGATTCTTTGGTGAATTACGGAGATCCAAACATTTATCCAGCTGATCATCCTTTAAGTCCTATAAGAAACTCCCTTCATTGGAGTTGGACTGGTGGTTATATTTTTAATGCCATTGAAGGAATGTTGGCAGATGGATCAGAAAACTTTATATATCATGTAACCGGTGGAAAAGAAACCATTGAGTTTGAATATACAGTATTCCTGAATAAAGAAAACAATGCACTAAACGCCTCACTTACCTATGACTTGGCTGAAGCGTTTAAGAATCCGGAAGAACTGGATTTCAATATAGATGGTTATAGTGCTCACACAGAAGAGGCACCTGCCGCAGTTAAGATTTTTAAAAACTTAGTTAATGTTATTACGTTAAATAGCATTGAGTAGTAGCTTTATGAATAAACTAGTATTTATATTATTTCTGTTTCTTGGTTTGTATGCATGCAAGGATGTCGTAAACGAAATTCCAGACACACCATTTAACACAACTGCATATTCTTTTGCAAATGATTCTTTGTTACACCCGGTTAAACTTAGATCAGATAATATCCCTACAAATGAAGGAGTTCATTTGGGTAGAATGTTATTTTATGATCCAATTTTAAGTGCTGATAGCAGCCAAAGCTGTGGTAGTTGTCACATGCAAGAATTGGCATTTACGGATAATGGTACACGCTTTAGTACAGGTATTCGAGGAATGGAAGGAAAGAGAAATGCCATGCCAATATTCAATTTAATGTGGCACGTAGAAGGATTTTTCTGGGATGGTAGAGCCAAATTACTTAGACATCAATCCTTACTTCCCATACAAGATCCTTTGGAAATGGATGAAACACTTGGGAATGTTTTAGTGAAATTAAATAACTCTGATCTCTACAAAGAGCATTTTAAAAAAGCCTTTAATGTAGACGAAATTGATGAGGAGCATCTCTCATTTGCTTTAGAACAGTTTATGATCACCATTTTTAGTGGAGATTCTAAGTTTGATCGTGTTCAAAAAGGACTAGAAACCTTTACTCAAGAGGAAGAAATAGGTAGGATTGTCTTTAATGCAGAATCTATTCCTCTTAATGAAGAAAATGATCGCAATAACCCAATAAATTATGGTGGAGATTGTTTCCATTGTCATGGAGAAAGTAATCTATTTAAACAAAGAGACTTCTCAAACAATGGATTAGATGAAACTCTTACAGATTTAGGTAGAGGGGAATTTACAGGTATAGCTTCAGACAACGGAAAGTTTAAAGTTCCAAGTCTTAGAAACATAGAAAAAACAGCTCCATATATGCACGATGGCCGATTCAACACACTAGAAGAGGTGGTTGATTTTTACATGTCTGGTGTACAAGCAAATTCTCCAAATATAGATGCTAAAATGCATGCTCTTCAAGATTCAGTATATTTGAGCCCTGCTCATCGAGCAGCTTTGGTATCATTTTTGAAGACATTAACTGACGACACATACTTAACAAACGAAAAATATTCAAATCCATTTAAATAAGAAAATTATGAAGAAATTATTGATAGCACTTTTAATGATAAGCACAGTATCTGTGTTTGCTAAAACTATTACTCAAAAAATCCTTGTAAAAGGAGAATGCGAGATGTGTAAAGACAAAATAGAAGCAGCACTAGATATCCAAGGAATTTCATTTGCAGAATGGGATGTGGAATCTAAAATGCTTACTGTTCGATACAACGACAAGAAAATTAGTGAAGACCAAATCCATGAAACTATTTCAAAACTTGGTTATGCTACTGGCAAATTAGCTGCAAATGTGGCAAGTCAAAAAGCTTTGGACAAATGTTGTCAGCCAAAAAAGGTTTGCGGTACCGAAAAAGCTGGTTGTTGCTCCAAAAAGAAATAGCCTACAAATAAAATATCAAAAAGGTTGAGTGTGAGCTCAGCCTTTTTTTATGTACTCCTATTAGTGCACCCGAACAAAGTAATCCCAGCTATTTGGCCCTCCAATCAAAGCCTCAACTCCTTTCTCTTTCGAATAATAAATGTTGCGATAACCTCCATAGCCCCAATTATATGAACTAAGGTCATAGACATTACGAAAAATAGTATCGCAATTAATTATTTCATTATGAAAGGTACTTTTAAAATCCCTATGAATTGGTTCAAAATTGTCAATGTAAACTGCTGTGCTAAAATCAACTCCACTTTCAAATGAAAAGATTTCCCTACTTGAAGA
>JABDQY010000140.1 GCA_013042025.1 Bacteroidia bacterium | reverse complement strand
AAACATAGCAACGCTAAATGCTTATGAAGTCACCAAAATAGTTACAACTTGTCCGCATTGCTTTAATACCATCAAGAATGAATATCCAAATTTAGGAGGAACTTATGAGGTTATTCACCATACAAAGCTTCTTCAAGAGCTTATAGACGATGGGAAGTTAACATTTGGAAAAGACTCCTTTAAAGGAAGAAAAATTACCTATCATGACAGTTGCTATTTGGGAAGAGCAAATGGTGTCTATGATGCACCTCGAAGAATTTTGGAGGCTCTGGATGCTGAACTTGTTGAAATGAAAAGGTGCAGAACCAATGGATTGTGCTGTGGAGCAGGAGGTTCTCAGATGTTCAAGGAAGCTGAAAAAGGAGATAAAGAGATTAATGTTGAACGGAGTGATGAAGCTATTGCAACAGGAGCAAATATCATTTCTGCTAATTGCCCATTTTGCACAACCATGCTTGGCGATGGTGTTAAAAATGCAAATAAGGAAGATGCTGTTGAAGTATTAGACTTGGCAGAATTAGTTGCTCAAGCAAAGGATCTATAACTGTTACTTAATACAAGAAATAACTTCGTATTTCCCACTTTTTATTATTTGTTTAACCTTACTGAACAAGTGGTTTAAATGACTTCGGTAATTGAGATGTGTGTTAGCTACAATCCTGAATTCTCCACCTTCATTTAAGAAGTCGCTTGCCTCTCTAAAAAGTTTAAGGGCAACTTCAATGTTGTTTTCATATTCAAAATGAAAAGGTGGATTACAAAGAATAAGGTCAAACTTCTGGTCCTTGCATGCCTTAATGGAATCCGCCCAGTAAAACTCAGCTTGATCTTTAGTTACATTAAGTTTAGCAGAGCTAATTGCAAGAAAGTTATCGTCCAATGCTGTTACTTTGGTTTCAGGTAGAAGTTTTGATACATATGCTGCTATGACGCCATTGCCACAGGCTAAATCTAATACATTCTGATTACTATTTAGTTCAGGTAGATTGTTCAGTAGAATTTGAGTTGCAATATCTATTTTGGAAGACGAAAAGACACCAGCATACTGCTTTAAACTAAGGTCAAACTCATTTTTGATAGTATTAAACAAAGGGATCTTAGGAGCCTCCTTTTTGGGAGATTTTAATGTTATTACTCTAGCTTTTTTGGCTGCCTTTGATTGACTTACATCGTCAAAAAACTGCTCAGCAATTTCCAACCAACGAGGTGTAAAATACTTGGTCATGAAACCACATAGAATTGTCGAATGGCTATTTAAGGAACCATGTATTTTGCTTAAGTAAAGCTCAAATAGTTCTGCAGATTTTGGTACTTTCATCAGCACTAAATCAGATTCAATTTGATCCATTTTAAATGGATTAGTATAAGTCAGACTTTTAGGATCTAAACTGTTGATTTTTAAATTATGGCGAATTGCTTTAAGTTGAGAATGGTAGGTTATAACAGAAGTTGGATTGTATTGATGCAATAGAGTAGCAAGAGCACCAAAAGAATCATGAATTAGTGTTATTTTTTTACCATCTAGTTCCTTTGCTTCGCTAAGTAGTAGTTCGTCTGCAGCACTCCAAGCTTTTAGTGAGTTGTTTGTAGTTTTGGGATAGCGTTGAAGTTGCCAAGATTTGTCTTTGAATTGCATGATTATAGAGGAGTGCAAAGATATGTTAGCATGGTTAACAAACTATTAAAGCTTAGTGGTACGATTTAGGTTGTATTTTCGTTTTCACTATAATGAAAAAGCTTGCTTACGTAATTCTCATAATTCCAATTCTTTTTGCCTTTGGGAAAAATAAGAAGCCCAAAACTTCAAAATTTCTAACAAAACATTATGTAGAAGTGCCAGAGGGGAAGGTGTATTTGCACCCAAACAGTAACAACTACTTGAGCTTGTACAAGGGGGATAAGTCACTTCTTGACTCAGTGGAAAAAAGAAATATTATAATGGGTCTAGACTCATGTTCAGAGTTTTACATTTTCAAAACTGAAGTAACCAACGAAAACTGGAAAGAGTTTCTCTATTACTTAAAAAGCAACGGAAGAATAACAGAGTACAAGGAAAATAAATTAGATACCACTGTTTGGCGGAGTCAACTGGCATATAACGAACCGTATGTGGACTATTACTATCAGCATCCAGCATATAAGGATTATCCAGTAGTTGGTATGACATTAAAACAAGCACAGGCTTATGCCAATTGGTTGACGGAGGTTTGGACTCTAAAAAAGCAAGATGTAAAGATTACTTTTTCAGTACCTACAAAAAAACAGTGGATAAGAGCTGCGAGGGGAGAATCTTCTAATATTTACCCATGGGGTGGCCCATATATGCGGAATTCAAAAGGCGTTTTTTTAAGTAATCATAAAGCGGTAGGTTCAGAAAACATACATTTGGATAGGAGCACGAATAGACTGGTGGTATTATCATCTGGTGCTTTTGGAATGAAAAACTTTATAACAACACCCGGAGAATCGTACTATCCTAACCAATTTGGGATTTATAATATGTCTGGTAACGTAGCCGAGCTAGTATCGGACGATTCTGTTGCAATGGGAGGTTCTTGGAACGATACAGGATATGATGTAAGAATAGAAAGTGAACAACCTGCTACCAAACCAAAATCAACTATAGGATTTAGAGTTATCGCAACAATTGAAGAATAGTTTTTTCAATGCTGTATGAATCTAATCCATATTGAGCTCTAAGCTCATCTAATTCGCCATGTTCAATAAACTCATCTGGTAAACCAAGTGTGACTAGTTTGCCTGTAAACTGTGCTTCTTGTGCCAAGAGTTTAACACTTTGCCCAAAACCTCCAATTAAACAGCCATCTTCAATCGTAATCACTGCTTCGTACTTCTTAAAGACCTCGGTAAGCATGGTGTTATCTAAGGGTTTCATGAAACGGGCATCAATGTGCGTTACTTTATCAGAGAATTGATTTCTTGACATTGCTTTTTGCACTTCTATTCCAATTTCTCCTATCGACAAGACAGCTACTTTTGTTCCACTATTCAATGTCTTGGATTTCCCTAGATGAACAGTTTCAATTTCATTTTTATAATTCCGTTTAGAACCTCTTCCTCTAGGATACCTTATGACCACTGGCCCGGCAGTGTAATCGACTGCCCAGTACATCATGTTTCGCAACTCGTGTTCATCTATAGGAGAGAGTATGGTTACATTGGGTATAGAATTCAGAAATGCTAGGTCAAAAACACCATGATGGGTAGGACCATCAGCTCCAACTAAACCAGCTCTATCCAAACAAAATATTACTGGAATTTTTTGAAGAGCAACATCATGTATAATTTGATCGTATGCTCGTTGAGCAAAGGAAGAATATATATTGCAAAAAGGACGTTTACCTTCGAGAGCAAGGCCAGCAGCAAAAGTTACTGCATGTTGTTCTGCAATTCCAACATCAAAAACACGTTCTGGTAATTCATCCATTAAAAACTTCATAGAGCTTCCACTCGGCATTGCAGGTGTAATTCCAACAACTCTTTCATCTTGTTTAGCAAGTTCAACTAATGTATGCCCAAATACATCCTGAAATTTTAAAGGTTTAACCTCTTTTGTTTCTTTTGATAGAGGATTTATTTTAACGTAACTTACACTATGCCAATCGGTTTGTTCTTTTTCTGCTGGTCCATACCCTTTCCCTTTTAACGTTTTAATGTGTAAGATTTTTGGAAGTTTGTATTTCTTAAGTTGATTAAGTTCTTCTACGAGTTTTAACACATCATGACCGTCAATAGGTCCAGAATACGACAAATTGAGGTTTTGAAAAATATTTGGAGATTTATGTTCAATATTCTTGAGATGTTGTCCAAACGACCCTGAGTTGGGATCAATACCCATTTGGTTATCATTAACAATAACTAAAACATTTGACTTTGAAATTCCAAGATTACTTAATGCTTCAAAGGCCATACCTCCACTCAATGAACCATCTCCTATAATTGCAACATGATTTCTGTCTTGTTTATTTAGATATGCAGCCTCGGCCATACCTAGAGCTGCAGATATTGATGTTGATGAATGTCCAGTTCCAAAGTGGTCGAATTTACTTTCCGATATTCTAGGAAATCCACTGATTCCATCTTTTTTTCGAATGCTATCAAAATCATCTTTTCTTCCAGTCAGTAGTTTATGGATGTATGCTTGATGACCCACGTCCCATACCGATTTGTCCTTGG
>JABDQY010000259.1 GCA_013042025.1 Bacteroidia bacterium | reverse complement strand
ATGGTGCACACATGTGGAGGCTATATGGTTTACACAAATTTTAGCTTTCGGAATGTATTTCAATACAAAGAAGGGGATGTTTATTGGTGTACAGCAGATATAGGCTGGATAACAGGACATAGCTATATTGTTTACGGACCATTATCAGCTGGAGCCACATCCGTAATGTTTGAAGGAGTTCCAAGTTACCCAGATTATGGTAGATTTTGGCAGATTGTTGAGAAACACAAAGTGAACATTTTCTATACTGCTCCTACGGCTATTCGGGCGTTGGAACAGCACGATATTTCGTTTGTAAACAACTATGATTTAAGCAGTTTAAAAACTTTGGGAACTGTGGGCGAACCAATAAATAAAGAGGCATGGGATTGGTACGATGAACACATTGGCAAAGGGAATTGCCCCATTGTAGATACTTGGTGGCAAACAGAAACTGGAGGGATTATGATTTCCCCTCTTAGCGGATTAACAGATACCATCCCAACTTTTGCCATGTTGCCACTACCCGGTATTCAACCTTGTTTAATGAATGAACATGGAGTAGAGATTCTAGAAAATTCAAGTGAAGGACGGCTGTGCATCAAATATCCTTGGCCCAGTATGGCCAGGACAATATATGGTGATCATCAACGATTTAAAGAAACGTATTTCAATACATTTAAGGGTAAGTATTTTACAGGTGATGGAGCAAAGAAAGACGCATCAGGCAATTATAGAATTACAGGAAGAGTTGACGATATAGTAATCGTTAGCGGTCATAATTTAGGTACTGCTGAAATAGAAAATGCCATTGATGAACATCCTGAAATTGCAGAAGCAGCTGTAGTTGGATACCCACATCCGATTAAAGGAAATAGCATATATGCTTATGTTTCTTTAATGCACCCGCATACTACAAACCACAATGAACGTGAACTGCTACGGAAAGAAATTATGGAGATTGTTTCCCAAACCCTAGGTCCAATCTCTAAGCCAGAAAAAATTCAGTTTTGTACTGGATTACCTAAAACAAGAAGTGGTAAAATAATGCGAAGAATACTGAGAAAAATAGCAGAAGGAGAAACTCAAAATCTGGGGGACATTTCAACCCTATTGAATCCAGACTGTGTCGAGGAGGTAATAGCAGGAAGAGTTTAATTCTTTAGCTTACTCTTTTACTAGTTTGTAATAGTATGAGCCCAAGTTAACGAAATAAATACCTGTAGTTAGTTCTGATGTATTTATCGTGATGTTTTCTTCTGAATTAGTTTCTTTAGAAAGAACTAACTTTCCTTTAGCATCATAAATGCTCACGGTGTGATCGTCAGTGTCTAAAAGCTCTATGTTTAGAAAGTTGTTAAATGGATTTGGTAAAACAGTTGCGATTTCATCGCTCAACTTTACCTTTAAAATGTTAAATGTGTTTGTTTTTCCATCAAAATCGTATTGAATCAGCTTGTAGTAGACTTCAGCAGTTCCATTTGGTTTGTCTAGATAGTTATATTCTTTAACTGAATGTGAGTTACCTGTAGAAAACTCAGAATGGATAACCTGAAAATCATGGCCATTATAACTACGGAGCAATTCAAAACGTTCGTGATTAATTTCGGAAGCAGTACTCCACGCTATTTTTATCAGACTATTCTCTGTTGAATAGGTAAAGTTTAACAGACTTACTGGAACCGGTCCACCAGAATTAATACCTCCGGCTGTTACAATATCTGCAAATGAGTATGAAGCCCCACCTCCATTACAAGATGCAAGGTCTGTTCCTCCAAATGAAATTACTTTGGTTGCATTGCATGAACCAGAACCGTTAACTAGAGCACCACTATTTACAAGAAACAATGAGCCACCTGATCCCAAGTCAAATCCATAGTTACCATTCCAAACAATTGATCCACCGTCAACAATAACAACAATATCGTTTGAGGCATGTACAGTATAATCTGAATTTAGATTAAGGGTTCCTGTTATAAGCATTGTATCGCCAGTCCCAATTGAACTGCAGGTAGATGAGGATGCTGATACTGTTCCACTAATAGTACATGTTGCACCATATGATATAAAAACACCTATTAAGCATAGGGAAAGTAATAGTTTACGCATAAAACTGCAAAGGTAGTTGACTGTAATACGATTTTTGTCTTTTTAGTGTAATATTCTTATCCTTTAATAAGGTAAATACAGGGCTTTTTGTGCAATTCAATTTCCTTGATTTTCCAATCTTTTACCTGTTTTGATATAATGGTTTCTTTTCCCTCCTTTTCAATGTCAACCGCTACACACAAGGTTGTATCATTTTGAAGATTTTTGATTAGAAATTCTAAGAACTGGTTATTCCTATATGGTGCTTCCATGAAAATTTGCGTCGCTTTTCGAGACTTCACTTCAAGATCTTTAAGAGCATGAACACGCTCTCTTGCATCAATTGGAAGATAACCATTAAATGCGAAGTTCTGACCATCCATTCCACTCGCCATTAATGCCAAAAAGATAGAAGAGCTTCCAGACAGAGGGACTACCTGAACACCTTTTTGATGAGCATATTTTACAACCTCACTACCTGGATCTGCCACTGCAGGTAATCCTGCTTCCGACAAGAGTCCAATTGAATATTCTTCAATGTTTTTGTTAAAGAAAGATTTGAATCCTGCATAGTTATTGTGCTTGTCTAATTCAACAAATACAAAATCATCTTGCGGTGTTGGATGTCCAATAGCTTTGAGAAATGCACGTGATGTTTTTTCCCGCTCCACAATGAAGTGTTTTATGCCATACACTTTTTGTAAGGTTCGTGTTGGGAGATAGTCTTTTGAAAATTCTCCAATAAAATTTGGAACGAGATACAATGATGGTTGCACCTTGCAATATTAGAACAATCCTTACGTTATTTGCATTATGAGAACCAAAAGCTATTTAATACTTTTTCTATTGTTTTTTAGTGTTGTTACTCATGCAC
>JABDQY010000256.1 GCA_013042025.1 Bacteroidia bacterium | reverse complement strand
GTGGTGGATTAGAGGACATCCTTTCCATGACTGGACGAATGCCATTTTGGAAGGCTTTAATTGCAGAAGGTTTGCCAAGAGAACCTTTGTTAGGATTTGGATTTATGCGAATAGATTACCATGATCACTTTGAAAGTGTTCATACCTATGCAGGGCACATGACCCATAATACATTCTTACAAGTATTAATGAATTTGGGATTTGTTGGATTTACCATCGTTTTATTTCAAATGTTTTTTACAATTCGAGGGTTTACTAAACAATTGGAAGAGAAAAAACTGATGTTAATGGGAATACTTATTCCTGTAATGATTAACTCAATGACAGAATTCGGAATTTTTGGCGAAGCTAATTATGGCATTCTATTTTATCATTTTCTGATATTTTCTATTGTGTTTTCTAGACCCAATCGGCTTACTAGAGCAGAACACATTTTCTTGAAACGAAAGAGGCCAGAATTGATTAATACTCAATATGGAACCACATAACTTCGATTAACAACCAATTAACGATGATTTAAATTTTAACCTACTAATCGTTTTTCTTTTGCACTACTACAAACGATGAAACAAAAAATAATACTTGCTACTACCTATGCTGTTCATCCAACTAGAGGATCAGAAGATGCAATGGGCTGGAATTACGTTTTGCAGATTGCTAGATTTAATAAAGTAATATGTATTACAAGAGAAAATAATCAAAAAGCCATAGAAGAATTTATAACCCTCAATCCTAAACCTATTTTTGACAATATAACATTTGTCTATTTCGACACACCGTATTGGATGCGATTCTGGAAGCGTGGAAGCCGTGGAGCTATGATCTATTATTGGATATGGCAACGATCTCTTCCCGCTTTTGTGAAGAAGCAAAATTTACAGTTTGACATTGCTCACAACGCTACTTTCCCTAACGATTGGACCCCCAGTTATTTATGGAAATTGGGTAAACCATTTGTTTGGGGACCAATAGGTCATCATCCTCTTATCCCATCTCAATATTTAGAGCCATTTTCTAAAAAATACTGGATAACAGACCGGCTTACATGGTTAGTTAAAAATGCGTTTTGGAAACTATCTATAGGTTTAAAAAGAACTGCAAAGAAGGCTGATTTTATATATGCAATGAACAGTTCAGTAAAGGATAAAATTAAACTTCAGAACGGGAAGTATTGTATCCGACCATCTATTGCTACTCAAGACTTTGGGTTTGACCCTAATTATGATATTGAAAATTTCAATGTAATATCTGCTGGAAGATTTGTACCATTAAAGGGATTTGATCTTACCATATTATCCTTTGCACGTTTCGTAAAGAATCTTCCGAAAGAAGCACAGAATAATGCTAAACTGACACTAGTAGGAAAAGGTCCTGAAGAAAAATATTTAAGAAGTATAATCAAAAAACAAGGCATAATTGACAAGGTAGAATTTATTGATTGGATAGAACGTGAAGATCTTATGAATCTAATGAAAAGCTCTTCGCTTTTTCTATTCCCTAGTCACGAAGGTGCAGGTATGGTAGTAGCTGAGGCATTGTCCTTTGCATTACCAGTTGTGTGCTTAGACAATTGTGGTCCGGGAGAATTAATTACTCCAAAGTGTGGAATTGCCGTCAAGCAGCAAACGTATAAAAACACCGTACTCAATTTGTCCGAAGCACTCTTGGAGTTATACAATAATCCAAAGAAACACTGGAATATGAGAGTGGAAGCACGAAAGCATTTTGAGGAAACATTTCATTGGAATAAACGTGGAGAATGGCTAAGGAACATCTATGAACAAGTATACTAAATTTTATACCTGTTTTTAATCCAACTCATTGCAGCAGAGAACATAAGACAAAGGATTCTCCAGATTTAATCCAATACTATAAAACAACTCAACGACAATATGATGCAATTCAACTTTGATTTGTGCTCGCCCCTCTACAATAACCTAAAACAGAGCATAACCATCTCATCTTTGCTTCATAATAATTAAACTACTATTTAATATTATAACTACTACTTTAGATGAAAATAATAGCAACACACCTGCTTAACGATTACAGTGGAAGTCCCAAAGTACTCAAGCAATTACTCAAAGGTTGGATCAAAAATGGTTTAACAGTTGAGCTGCATACTTGCAGAGGTAAAGAAGGATTTCTTTCTGAAATCGCAGGTGTTAACTATTATTACTTTAAGTATAAATGGGTATCAAATCCATTTATAAGATTAGTAAACTTAGTACTCAGTCAAGTTGCTCTTTGTATCAATATTCTAAGAACATCACAAAAAGAAGACATCATATACATTAACACCATTCTCCCTTTTGGAGCTGCTTTTGCTGGCAAGATAAAAGGAAACAGAGTTATTTACCATTTACACGAAACATCAATAAAACCGGCAATATTCAAATCTTTTCTTTTTAGAATGGTAAAATGGTGTGCTACAGATGTAGTGTATGTAAGCAATTATTTAGCAGAACAAGAACCTATTTCCAGAGTAAATACTCACATACTACACAATGCAAGTGAAGATGCGTTTTTAGCAAAGGCGAAAGGTTATATCGGTTCGAATGATAGGCTAAATAATATCGTAATGGTATGCTCATTAAAGACATATAAGGGAGTTCACGAATTTGTAACTTTAGCCAAAAGCCTCCCTAACCATTCATTCAAACTAGTGTTAAATGCTGGGCAAGATGACATTAATAGTTTCTTTACCAGAACACACCTACCTAGCAACATTAGACTATATCCGACTCAAAACAATCTGCACCCATTTTATGAATGGGCTGATCTTGTACTGAATTTATCTCTAACAGATTCTTGGGTAGAAACTTTTGGGCTAACTATCATAGAAGGCATGGCATACGGCAATCCTGCAATAGTTCCTCCTATTGGAGGAGTCACAGAAATTGTGAACGATGGCGAAAATGGAGCTCTTATTAATAGTAAAAATATTAATGAGATAATAAATAAAATAAACGAATGGTCTTCTAAAACTGATAGTTTCAATAAAATGAGATCAAAAGCTAAACGCACTGTAGCTCGTTTCAACGAGAACAGGTTTATAGACAAAAGCATAATAATTTTAACTAATAATAAATAAGAAAATGGGAAATTGGGACGACTTTTACTATGAGATTCATGAAGAAGTAACCTCATTAGGCTTACACCATCAGTTTAATAATCTTGTAAATAAACTAAACGATCAAGAAATCTATCAGCATCAATCTATAAGAGATAAATGGAGTGTTGCATTAAACATGATTAAGAATAATGAATACTAAGAAAAGACTAGCCATTATAGGCACTGTAGGTCTTCCAGCAAAATATGGAGGATTTGAAACCCTTGCAGACCACCTTGTAACACATCTTAATAAAGATCACGACATTACGGTGTACTGTTCAAAGAAAAAATATGCAAAAGAAGAGCGAATAGGAAGTTATAGAGGAGCTAACTTGAAGTACATCAATCTTGATGCAAATGGAATACAAAGTATCCCTTATGATACTCTTTCCATATTACATGCACTTTTTACAAGTGATGTATTGCTTGTACTTGGTGTTGCTGGAGCCTGGATTCTTCCTTTTGTAAGATTATTTACATCAAAGAAGATTATCATCTCAATAGATGGTATAGAATGGAAACGTGAGAAATGGAATTTACTGGCTAAACTGTACCTAAGATGGTCGGAAAAAATGGCAGTAAAATATTCACATATTGATATTTCTGACAACGAAAGTATCCAAGATTATACTGCTTTGAGATATGGTACGGTTAGCC
>JABDQY010000244.1 GCA_013042025.1 Bacteroidia bacterium | reverse complement strand
GAAGTGTATTGAGATGAAAGAAAGTGACATTTGTGATTCTAAAAACAGTCCAGTTTCTCTCACCAAGAAGAAATGTTGTTCTGATGCTTCAATTAAAGCTGAAACTTCAACTCAAAACATTCCCGTTATTACTAATCACGTTCAAAACCTTGTTTTAGGAATAAATCCATATGCAAAATTAGTTGCAACGATAATTCCTGAAATCAAAAGCGATATTACTCACTACGATCCTCCACAAGATGAACAAGCTGGCAGAGTACTTCTAGTATTACACCAGACATTTCTAATATAATACCATTACTTTTTCCTTAATGCCATTTGGCATATTTCAATTATAGCAGGCAAGACTTGTCTGTATTTAAAATCAATAATAAAAAGTAATGAAATCAATAATTTTTAAAGCATCATTGATGCTACTTTTAATAGGCTCTCTGACTGCCTGTTCTTCAAATAGTTCAGAAATAGATAAAACAGGTAAAGAATACACTTCTGCCTATGTATGTCCTATGCACTGTGAAGGAAGTGGCAGTGATTCTGCAGGTACTTGCCCTGTTTGTGGAATGGACTACATAAAAAATGATCAACATAAATATTAAACAGTCTTTTAAAATGAAGAAAACAATAACACTAATCACCGTGCTTGTAATGGCACTAAATGTATCTGCACAGACGGATGTAAAACTAACAATCAATCATCTACTAGGTTCATCTCCATTTGCTTTTAATAGCGAAGCGGAGAATGATATGGGTGACAAAGTAAAACTGCAACGAATGGAATACTATATTTCTGGAATTAGTATTACCCACGATGGAGGAGTGGTAACCGACGCATCCGATATTTACATTCTCCAAAGAGCGGATAAAAGAGATACTATCCTTCTGGGTAATTTTAATATTACCACTGTGGAAGCTATCAATTTTGCTATAGGTGTTGATCCAGGGGTAAATAATGCTAATCCAGCTCAATGGTCTGCATCTCATGCATTATCGCCCAAAAACCCTTCAATGCATTGGGGTTGGGCATCTGGATATCGCTTTGTAGCACTAGAAGGGAAGTCAGGATCAAGCTTAAATCAAGATTTTCAGATTCATGCTCTCGGAAATAAAAATTATTTCAAACAAACTATAGCAACTGGTGCAGAAAGCATCTCTGGAGCTTTAGTTATCGCATTAAATGCAGATTATACCAAAGCTGTATCTCAAATAGGAATGGCAAGTGGATTAGTGGAGCATAGCGAGAATAATGAAGCTGCCGTTTGTCTTAGAAATTTTCAAACCAAAGTATTCACATCTTTATCAGGTCAAGGAAGCACTGCTTCTGCTCAAGATTTGGAATTAGAAGATGTGTTTTCTATTCTTCCAGTGCCAAGTACTGGCGATATTCATGTAGTTGTAGAAGATAATCGTTTCTTAAAAGGTTCAATGATTGTTACAGATCTTACGGGTAGAGAAATTTATTCAGGTGAGGTTAATTCAACCAACAAAGTAACCATTAATACGAAAGGTATGTACTTTTTAACGCTATATGGTGACGGAATTAAAAGTACTAAAAAACTAATCATTGAATAACGACTGATTTGAGATCTCGGTACATTATAGGATGTTTTTTTGCATTTGCATTATTTAATGCTTGTATGGAAGACACCGAACCAGCTGTTTTGGTTCACAACAGTACTTTACCGAGTTCTTTTTCTCAAGTAATTCATCCTGATGATAATGCATTTACTGAAGCTAGATGGGCATTGGGCAAGAAACTGTTTTACGACAATATTTTGTCAATAGACTCAACGCTAAGTTGTGCTTCTTGCCACAAATCGGAATTGTCTTTTAGTGATGACGTTGCTTTTAGCAAAGGTGTAAAAGATAGAAATGGAGTCCGAAATGCTCCAAGTTTAGCAAATGTTGCGTATCATCCTTATTTCACACGTGAAGGGGGTGTGCCTACCTTAGAACAACAAGTGTTAGTGCCCATTCAAGAGCACAATGAGTTTGACTTTAACATTGTTCTTGCAGGTGAACGATTAGCAAAGGACTCTTCGTATGTTTCGATGAGTATGGAAGCGTATAATCGAATACCGGATTATTATGTAATCACTCAAGCCTTAGCAAATTTTGAACGAAGCTTAATCAGTAATTCAAGTCCGTTTGATCATTTTTTATTCGAAGGCAAGTCTGATGCTATTTCAAAAACGCAAAAACGAGGCATGGAATTGTTTTACAGCGATAAAACCAATTGCTTTCAGTGTCATAGTGGTCCAAATTTGACGAACTATGCATTTGAAAACAATGGGATGTACGAGCAATATGCAGATGAGGGAAGACGGCGACTTACCGGATTAGATTCCGATGAAGGAGTTTTTAAAGTAGCGAGTTTACGAAATTGTGAAGTTACAGCACCTTATATGCACGATGGCTCAATCAACTCTTTAGAGGCAGTAATTGATCACTACAATTCGGGAGGCAAAGTACATCCGAATAAGAGTGCAATTATGCAGCCATTAAATTTAAGTAAAGAAGAGAAGGATGACCTGTTATCCTTCCTATTGTCGCTTACCGACAATGAATTTTTAACAGACCCAATATTTAAAAAATAACATGAAAATAAAATCAATATCTATAATTCTAATAACAACTGCTATTTTCATCGCAAGCTGTAAAGATGATGTGAAAGAAGAACCACAAGGATTGGTTCAAGATACAACGCCTTATATGCTAGACTATGGCAATTTCCCAGCACCAAACATTGCAAATGATAATCAATTAACTATTCAAGGAGTAAAACTAGGCAGAATGCTTTTTTATGAAAAAATGCTATCTGGAGATGGAGAAATGGCCTGTGCAAGTTGTCATTTGCAAGAGTTTGCTTTTACAG
>JABDQY010000231.1 GCA_013042025.1 Bacteroidia bacterium | reverse complement strand
ATCCTGGGGTATAAACGTTTATACATTCCTGAATGTCTGTTCGGTGTTCGAGATAATTATTTAAGATCTCTTCAGCCATTTGCAAGTCTTCCTCAGTATTTTTTGATGCTTCAGGAAATTGTATTTGACCCTGTTCTTCATAGCTCTTAAATACTTTCTCGAGGCTTTTTAGAATCGGAATTTTTTCATCGTACCAAAAAATATTCTTGTGTTCCATGAGTTGTTCAAATTCAACCGAATCCAAGAGAAGGTGTTTATAGATAAACTTAGCAAATTCGAAGTCGTTCTCTTCGTTTAACTCTTTAGACATTGCTATCTTAAAGGCATCGCTTTTTTTAAGTTCTTTGTAAATTAAAAAAACAACTTCCTTTTCTTGTTGCCAATCAAAACTTGGACGTTTTGCGAATTCTTCTATTTCATTTAAAGCCGCAACTTTCTTTATAAAACTGTTATTTGTTATCAGTTTGTAGGATTTAATATCATCTGAGGTAGGTTGATATTTTAATTCGGAAGGGTTGTGTTCTGAGTTAATGAAATGACTCAATTCTGGTCCAAAGTTAAGAACACTTAAAAAGTTATTTTCAACTCCAAGAATTGACTTCTTAATATTACTCAGTGTTACAGATGGTCTAGTGTTTTCTTGCCCAAATTCTCCAAATAATGCTTGAAAAACTTTTATTCTAATTAGTCGTCTGTTTATCATTGAACGTTAAGTGCGGCAAACCTAAGTTTTTTTATATTTCTAAAGTAGAACTATTGTATTTTTTCGAAAACATGAATTTCAAAAGAATCACTGTTTAAGGTTGGAATGGGCGTCTCTGGTATTACTGATTTAATTAGCTGCCAGTCTTTACGAGCTAACATCGTATCTAACGGAGTACCACACTCATTGGGCCCGAAATGTTTATCCCATATTAGAATATCTCCTTTTTTAGTCCATTGTAAGCTACTTTTCCAAAAATCAAGGTGTTGGCTTTGGTCATACGGACTAATATCAGCTAAGATTGAGAAGTAAGGGTAAAGAAAAACTTTAGTTCTATCGTCGAAATCTTGTTGTTGATACCAATCATTAAGGATTACATATTGCTGTTGTTCATCAGAAATTGTTAAAGGATATTTATACTCATAATAGCGGTATGGAACATATAAGGCATTTGCAATTAAGATTATTGAGAATAAAATGCCAGCGTATTCACCTGATCTTCCAAAATAGTTGCTTAAAAAAGAATAGAAAGAGTTTAAGAAATAAACAATGATTATTGAACCTAGCGGTGCAATAACTGTCATAACCCGAACGTACCCGCAACTTCCCATCATACCTTGCCACCAAATAAATGCATGAGCCATGAAGTAAAGAAGGAAGGAAGCAGTGATTAAACCCATTTTGAAGTCGGGTTTTTTTAGATTTCTAAGGAAATTAATACCAAACAAACCGATGCCAAATGCAAGAAGAAAACTCGCTATTTTTCCAAAAGTATAATGTCCGGCAATAAGATAGTGGAAGGGGCTTCCATTTCCACAAACATTTCTGCCAGAAAGTTCGAAATTGATATAGGGATTTTCGGTAAAAATCCAGAACATTTGTCCGGTAATTATCCAACCTAAAGTATTGAAAATCAAGCTACCTAATCCAAGTAATAGAAAGGTTTTAATATTTCTATGTTGAAAGAGTAAGTAGATAAATACAACAAACAGAATTATAAATCCTTCGGATCGTGCAAAGGGCAATAATCCAGCAACTATTGCTCCAGCATTGTATTTCTCCTTAACTAAAAAATAAAGGGATAAAATAACTAATAAAGCACATAAGGGCTCAGTAAGAGAACTAATCGTATTGTCTAAAAACACTGGACTTAATAGTGTAAAGATATAAGCTAAATATGCATGTTTAAACTTTAACTCTTGTGCAATTTTATAACTTAGAAATGCGGATAGAACTAAACACAGTATGTTTAGCACAACCATCCCATCAATACCAAATTGAGCAAAAGGTGAGGCAATAATGTTGTAAATAGGTTTACCCCAGTAATCAAGGAATAATTCGTGATTTTGCCAGCTATGTCTTGATATTAGGTAGTGGTTGTAAGTATCCATCCCACCTTCATAACCACTGGAAATGTACGTTAGATAGATTAGGAATGAGACAACAGCAACCGTAAAAACGGCTAAAAAATAGTTAATTAGGCGATTGCTAAATTGCAAGTGATTGTTAAAAGTTAAAAGGTTGATTGAACACCTAAAATGTCGTCAACTCGTTTTTGGGCCAGAATGGTTGCAGCTTTTTGTGTATGCATTCCTTTCTCTTCAGCAAGATTGTAAATACTTAAGGTGGTGTCATAAATATTTTCAGTATCACGCATTGCATTTTCTCTGTTATATCCAATATATTCTGAGTAAACATTAATAAGTCCACCTGCATTAATTAAAAAATCAGGAGCGTAAAGTAATCCCTTTTCCTTAATCATTTTTCCATGTTCATCTTCAATTGCTAGTTGGTTGTTTGCAGCTCCTGCCACAATACTGCAATTTAAAGAATTGATGTTTTCAGTGTTCAATATTCCTCCCAATGCACAAGGTGCGAAAATATCTAGGCCCAAGCTATATATGTCGTTTCCTGTAACCACCCCTGCACCAAAATTATCTGCGGCATGTTTTAAGCTAATATCATTTATATCGGAAACATATATTTCTGCACCTTCTTTATGAACAAGTTCAACTAAGTGCATTCCAACTTTACCAATTCCTTGTATAGCAATTTTTTTTCCTTTTAGACTGTCACTTCCATACGCTTTCTTGGCACTTGCTTTCATACCCATATAAACACCGTAAGCAGTAACCGGTGACGGATCTCCACCACCACCCATGCTTTCTGGCAAACCAACAACACTGTCAGTTTCCATATTTACATATTCCATATCTTTTGTTGTAGTTCCTACATCTTCCGCTGTAATGTACTTACCATTCAAGTTTTCAACAAATCGACCAAATTTACGCATCAAAGCTTCTGATTTATGCTTGCTTGCATCTCCAATTATTACAGCTTTTGCTCCTCCTAAATTAAGTCCAGATATAGCAGCTTTGTAAGTCATACCTCTTGAAAGACGCAAAACATCTTTAAGTGCAGCAGCTTCATCTTTATAGTTCCACATTCGAGTACCACCAAGACCAGGTCCTAAAACGGTATTGTGAATAGCGATTATGGCTTTTAGCCCAGTTGCATTATCATTACAAAACACAACTTGCTCGTGGTTTGTTGTATTAATTTGAGCAAATAAATTCAAATCTGTATCGTGGGCTTTAACTGTCGTAGTACTCATATATTAGATTTATTAATTCTTAAATTTGCTGCAAAAGTAGAATATAATTTAACTTTAGAATATCAGAATTGAGGGCACTATTAACACTTTCGAAGTATTTTTACACATACAAAAGGTACATTCTACTCGGAATATGCTTTATCATTCTTTCGAACTTATTTTCTATTATTATTCCTCCAATCGTCAGAGAATCAATCGATGGTATAATACTGCTACTTAAAAAGGGTGAAAGTCCGAGTTATATCAATTCGGTTCCTGAATACTTTAGAACTACATCTCGCATTGCTCTTTTTGCCGGATTAATAATCGTTGCAAGTGCCTTATTAAAGGGGATATTTATGTACTTCATGAGACAAACGCTAATAGTAATGTCTCGCTATATTGAATTCGACTTAAAAAATGATATTTTCCAAAAGTATCAGCGATTAAATCAAAGTTTTTACGCTAAAAACTATACTGGAGATTTAATGAATAGAATAAGTGATGATGTATCCAAAGTGCGATCGTTTGCAGGTCCTGCAATCATGTATTTCTTAAACCTTTCTTTTATGATTATAATGGTTGTAGGCTTGATGCTTTATGTGAATGTAAAAATTACTCTTTATGTTTTGATTCCATTACCTATCTTGGCGATTACTATTTACTTGGTGAGTGATTCTATGAATCGTCAAAGTGATTTGATTCAAAGCAAATTGAGTCGCATAACATCTTACGTTCAAGAAACTTTTGCTGGTATTCATGTATTAAAATCGTATGCAGCCGAACAAAACTTTTCAGATGACTTCAATGACTTGAATGAAACCTATAAAGCCGATAATATGAAGTTGGTAATGATCAATGGGATTTTTATGCCAGCTGTTTTAGGACTTGTTGGCTTAAGTATTCTTTTAACTGTTTATGTGGGTGGTAATGAGGTAGTTAAAGGTAATTTTAGTGTTGGGAATATCGTTGAATATGTAATTTACGTCGGAATGCTTACTTGGCCTGTAGCATCACTTGGATATGTAACTTCTCTGGTTCAAAGAGGTGCTGCTTCGCAAGTGCGTATAAATGAATTTTTAAATGCACCTGAAGAAATTGAAACTGGTGTCTTAAATATTGAATCATTAATAGAAGGTATTGAATTTAAAGATGTATGGTTTAAGTATCCAGACACCAATCAGTGGGTATTACAGAACATTTCATTTACAATAGAAGCTGGATCTAAGTTTGGAATAATTGGAACTACAGGATGTGGTAAATCTACTCTTGCTAAGTTATTAATGGGGGTGTATAAGCCAACCAAAGGTCAAATACTCATTGATGGTCAAGAGATGGGAGAGTATGACCTTAATAGTTTAAGAAACTTATACGGCTATGTTTCTCAAGACATCTTTTTATTTTCAGAATCCATTAGAAACAACATTCTTTTTGGAAGCAATTCCGATGAAGATGAAAAGTATCTTCAAGATGCGATTGAAGGTGCATCTCTTTCAAATGAAATTGATTCCTTTCCCAATGGGCTTGAAACGATGTTAGGAGAGCGTGGTATTACATTATCTGGTGGACAAAAACAAAGAACTGCGATTGCCCGAGCTTTGATTAAAAAACCATCAATACTCCTAATAGACGATGGTTTATCTGCAGTTGACACGAAAACAGAAGTAGCTATCAAAAACAGTTTAGATAACTGGAATGAAAATCAAACGTTTATCAATATGAGTCATAGAATCTCTTCAATTCAAGACTCAAACTACATCCTTTTTATGGATAAAGGAAGAATAATAGAGGAAGGAAGTCATTCCAATTTGCTATTACAGCAAGGATTATATTATGACTTGTATAATACCCAAATGATGAGCGAAGACTTAATGTAAACGTAAAATATTATGCTAAGAATGATTTTTTTACGTCATTTGTAAAACAATATTATAAAGTAAACGAGATGTCGGAGTCAAATTATGACAGAGAAGAAGTCTTCTCTAAGAAAGTAAGAGCTGGAAAAAGAACGTATTTCTTTGATGTAAAAACTACACGTGGTAATGATTATTATATCACAATCACTGAAAGTAAAAGAAGATTTGAAGATGGGGGATATGTGAAGCATAAAATATTCTTGTACAAAGAAGATTTTAATAAATTCTCAGAAGCTTTCACTGAAACTGTTAATTACGTTAAAAGTGATTTAATGCCTGAGTATGATTTTGATGAGTTTACTCGTAAAACGTCTGAAGACGAATAAGTTAACAAACATCTTATGCAAAAATCAATTTGGATTTTTGGAATAATTGCAGGTTCATTTGGTGCTACACTAGAGTATTTATTTTTTAAGAATACAAGCTTTAGTGCAAATACAATGTACCTCTCCAAAACGCTTATTTTAGCTATTTGTATTGTTTTTGGTCTAGTTCTTATAAAGAAACTGATTGGAGGCACAATTTCTATAGCTAGAACACTTTTGTCGGGTATGCTCATCGCCTTTGTTCGATCTGCTGTAATGATTGGTTCATTTTTGGTTTTGTATTACCCCGCTGGTGATTTCTATGATGCAAAGCTCCAAGAATCTTTTATTCAGGCTGAAAAGAAAATTACCGCAGATGAAGATATCTTGCCAGCGGATAAAGAAACGGAACTTGAAATCACTAAGCAACAAATAGCTAGCCAATATAAACCATTGGGTTATTCTGGATTGCTTATAGCCGAAAGCCTAATTATTGGATTTATAATATCCATATTAGCAGCAGCCTTTATCTCTAAAAATATGATGTATACAGAATAATGGTAGAAATTAGAAGTAATACAAATACTATAAATAAGTCGAGTACAGAAGTTTTTGAATTTCTTAGCGTTCCAGAAAATTACCGAATACTTATGCCAAGTAAAGTTAGATCATTTTCATCAACCGAAGATACAGCAACACTTGATATTGAGGGGGTTGGAAGCGTTGAATTGGCATTTACTGAAAAGACAATTCCTAGTTTCATTGAAATGAAACCTCAGAACAAAGTTCCTTTTGAGTTTAATATTCAGTGGAATATCAGAGAAATATCTTCTGATGTAACTGAAGTTGAGGCTGTAATAAATGCAAAATTGAACTTCATGATGAAAATGATGGCTGAGAAGATGCTTGGAGATTTCTTGAATGTGCAGGTACATAAATTAACAGAACACCTGAACGCATAATGATTAAAGTGTTAAAATATGGCTGGGCCATTTATTTTATCATTTGGTTCATAATAATCTTTATAATTCTTTATCCGGCTTTCCTTATTCTTTTGTCTAAAAAGAAATGGTATCCTAAGGCTCATAGTTTGAGGAGATATTGGGGAAGAGCGTTAATGTTTGTTTCGGGCTTGAGAGGTCAAACAATTTATGAAGAACCTCTGAATAAGAAGCAAACCTACATTTTTACACCAAACCATTTCTCTTATTTTGACATAGTATCTGTAAACTCTCAAATGCCATTCTTTTTTAGTTTCATGGCAAAAAAGGAGTTAGCAAACATTCCTTTCTTTAAGATATTTTTTAGAACGATTGACCTCCCAGTTGACCGAAAGTCTATTGAAGGAGCAAAAAAAGCGTATTATCTGGCTCATAAAAAATTGAAAGACGGAATAAGTCTTTTAAACTTTCCAGAAGGAGGAATAGGAACGACAGTCCCGAAAATGCGAAACTTTAAAATGGGTCCTTTCAAGCTCGCAATCGAATATGGTCACCCAATAGTACCCATTACGTTACCAGATAATTGGAAGCGATTACCTTCAGGTGGATTGCAAGAAGGGGGAACACCTGGAAAGATGAGAATGTACGTTCATCGACCTATACCCACTGAAAATCTAAAACCTGGTGATGAGGTAGAGCTAGCTAAAAAGGTTTATACTATAATTGAAGAGAAGTTTAACGAATTGAATGGATTATGATAATTGATGATAAACGTGTGAAAGAATTAGCACATTTAGCACGGCTAGAATTTAACGAGGAACAAAAAACCGCGATCAAATCAGATTTAGAAAGAATAATTGACTTCTGTGATCAACTGAAAGAAGTGGATACAACGAATGTTGAACCATTGATTTATGTAAATAATGAATACAATGTGTTTAGAGAGGATATAGTTGAACAACCTTTGCCAAAGGATAAGGCTCTTAAAAATGCTCCTTCAAAAGATTCTGATTATTTTAAAGTTCCTAAAGTAATTACAAAGTAAAATGGCATTAATTGAGCTAAGAGACATCTATAAAATTTATACCATGGGCTCAAATAAAATTCATGCCTTAGATGGAGTGGATTGTGATATCGACCAAGGTGAATATATAGCATTAATGGGTCCTTCTGGATCTGGAAAATCAACTCTAATGAATATCATTGGTTGCTTAGACACGCCAACAAAAGGAACTTATCGCCTTAATAATGTAAATGTTAGTGACATGAGCGATGATGAATTGGCAACAATTCGAAATAAGGAAATCGGATTTGTATTTCAATCTTTTAACTTGCTTCCAAGAACATCTGCTCTCGAAAATGTGGCTTTGCCTCTAGTGTATGCGGGAGTGCCTAAAAAAGAAAGATTGGAAAAAGCCCAAACAGTTTTGGAGAAAGTTGGTTTAGGAGATAGAGGAAACCATAAATCAAATGAATTATCGGGTGGACAAAGACAGCGAGTTGCAATAGCAAGGGCATTGGTAAACAATCCTTCAATTGTACTTGCAGATGAGCCAACTGGTAATTTAGATAGTAAAAGTGGTATTGAAATAATGGAATTATTTAATGCAATTCACGATGATGGAAACACAGTAATTATGGTTACTCATGAAGAAGATATTGCTAAATATGCAAAGAGAACCATTCGAATGATTGATGGTAAACTTGCAAGTCAATTGGTGGAATAATAGAAATGAAAATTTATACAAAAACGGGAGATAAAGGAGAAACGTCTCTTCTAGGAGGAACAAGAGTTAGTAAAGCTAATCAAAAGTTAGAAGCTTACGGTACAGTGGATGAACTAAACTCACATGTAGGAATGGTAGCCTCTTTAAATGATAATCATAAAACTTTTCTTCAAAACATTCAACATCGCCTATTCAACATTGGTAGCCTTTTGGCTACAGAAAAGGAAGTTAGCTTTGAATTACCTTCAATTAAAATTGAAGATATAGAAGTGTTAGAACAGGAAATTGATAAGCTAAATGAAAACCTTCCAACCTTAAAAAACTTTATTTTACCCGGTGGGTCTAGTTCCAGTGCACAAGCACATATTGCTCGTTGTGTATGCAGAAGAGCAGAACGTAGAGTAGTTGCTCTCCAAAATGAGAATTATACAATTCTAGTGCAATACCTAAATCGATTAAGTGATTACCTCTTTGTACTAAGTAGAGATCTCCTGAGAATAGAAGAAAAAGAGGAAGTTATTTGGGAGAAAGACTAATTATCTTCTGCTAGCCATAATCATTCGTTCAATTTCTTGTAACGAATATCTTGCCATTTCAAACTGATTAAACTCTTCAATACTTTTTTGAAAATATTCTACAGCTTTTTGCACGTTTTGTTCTCGATCAAACGCATTGTTTCCTATAATAAACAGAGTTGCAGCTTTTAGCGGAACCATTTGATTTACACCTGTTACTGGTCCTGGAAGAGATATCGTTGTATTCGCTATTGTAGAATCAGAATCTATTTTAGTAAGCAAGTTTGTTGCTAAAGTATCAAATGCAGCTTGATCTCCTTTATCAAACTGAAGCACTAATTTTTGATACATGTATTTATAGTTTCCAGTGGCTTGCATCAATTCATCAATTAACCCTTCAGATTTTTCGATCTCTCCAAGTTGCTGATAGGATAGAGCCAAAGTTTCTTTTAAATTATTGTCAGCAGTTCCATTGCGATAAACTTCGCTTCCAAGTTTAACACCTGTTTTGTAATTTCCCGTAGTCATATACAACCGGGCTAAAGAATCTTTATAAACCAGATTTGTTGAGTCTAGCATTAAGATTTGATTCAGAGCAACTTTTGAGGTAGTTGCATCCAAATTTTCTTGAGCTTGAGCATACAATTTCTTTGCAAGGTCTAACTGATTTTCTCCTTTTTTACAAGCAGAAAATAGAGCTGTTATTGTGATAATTACAAGTACTTTTTTCATTTAAGGAGGCGAAAATATGAATTAAAGTTGTACGGCATAACTATTTTTTGTCTATCTTCGTGACAACTAACTACTACTGCTATTAAAGTGAAACATCTATTTATTTTAACTTTTCTGTCCCTAATTGGGTCAAATTTGTTTGCACAATGCTCTGGTTTTCAGATCGTTGCAGACAAATCAAGTGTTTGTGCACCTGAAATTATCCGTTACCAAGTACTTAATCCAGTTGCAGGTTCAACCTACGAATGGAATGTAGGAAATGGTACCGTTTTCGGAGCAGATACGCTATTTGCATTTTACACAAGTGCAATGACAATCAATGCAACATTGCAAATTACGTTACCTAACGGTGTTGTTTGTAATCTTACAGAAAACAACATTGCTGTGGTAAATCCTGTGCCAGAACCTGTTTTTGACGCATCAAAGTTTATTTTATGTGATGGTCCAGATTCAGTTCAACTAACAGATGTAACTCCAAATTCTCAATCGAGGAGTTGGGTTGTTGATGGTACAAACTACAATACAACGGGAAATACGATTACTCATAGCTTTGTAACAACCGGAGATAAAAAAGTTTCACTAATTGTAATTGATTCTAATGGATGTAAGGGAGTAGGAGAATTTCTAGATACCATTAAAGTACATCCTAAATTGGATTTTAACTTTGGAGGCAATGTCACTAGGGGTTGTGTTCCAAGAACAGTACAATATTCATTAACAAGCAATCCCAGTACTTCGTTTACAAAACAATTTACATGGTCTTTTCCAGGATCAAATGATACTAGCGATGTTGGAGTTTCTCCCGGAAGCAGAATTTATTTTAATCCGGGCAATTATGATGCAACACTTCAAGTGGACGTGAGCAATGGTTGTACTTATACTATTTTAAAAAGAAACCATATTCGATTAGGAGACACTGTTAATTTAAATCTTGTTGCCAGTAATTCCAGTTTTTGTTCTAATGAAATTATAGAATTGAAGCAATTGGATAGCCCATTGATAGGTGTTACTTCATGGAGTTACTCAAATGTGCCAGTTACAGAGATAGGCGGTAATAATTATGAAAAACAAATACGATGCACAAGTTCTGGAAATCTGGGAATCGAATTGAACCATGATTACAATGGTTGTGTAACTACCAAGACGTTTAATAACTTAGTTGAAATAAAAGGCGTAAGAGCAGACTTTAGTTCTACTGATTATTACCATTGTGAAGTACCGCATACAGTGCATCTTACGAATAATTCTGATTCAATGGATGCAACAAGTGTAACTTATAAATGGAGGATTCTTGATAATGGAATTGAGTATTATACATCAACGAATGAACATGATTCATTTACGTTTAATACAATGCCTGCAAGCTATGCAGTGCAGTTAATTGCAACTGGTGATAATGGGTGCGTTGATACAATAACTAGAGATGATTTCATCTATCAAGATTCACTAAAGCTTGAGTTTGATGCTTCGCCATCGATAGCTTGCGTTGGACAACAGATTCAATTTGTAAACAATACCAGACGAAGTTCTTACATGAGCCCAGATAACTTCAAATGGTACTTCTATGCATTAGATAATAGTACAATATTGGATTCTGCTGATGTAGAAAGTCCAACATTCTCGTATAATGATACTGGATACTATAACATAATGCTTACCGGTCAAAATGGTATAGGTTGTAGAGATACACTATTAAAAGTGGCAGAAGTTCATGTAATTTCTACTGAGAGTAGCTTTGAAATTCCAGATACCATTATATGTACTGGTGAAACAATGACGTTGTTAGGAAAAAGTGAACCTGTAGATGCTGGATTTACGCACAATTGGACGTTAAAAAAGATATATAGTTCTTATTCCTATTCTTATACTGGTGACACTGTTCTTGCAAGACCAACGGTGTTAGGAGATTATTGGGCAGTATATCAGTCTTCAATTTCTGGAGGATGTTTTAGTCGAGATTCAACCAAAGTATATGTAAACGGTGTGGTTACAGATATTGATTTAGACACAATGTCTGGATGTGCCCCGTTAACTGTAAATCCAACTCAAGTGATTATTTCAGATTTTCATGAAGGTAATGCCTCCACATCGTATACCTACGATTGGAGTGTAGAGCTAAATAATGGTGTAACAATTAGTGATACTGCTGCAGCAAATCCTGCAATCACATTTACTGAAAATGGAGATTACACAATTAGCTTAACTACAACAAATTCAACAGGCTGTTCTGTAGATGCAGAATCAAGTACTATTCTAACCGGAGTAAGAGCGGGATTCACAATAGATGATAATATCATTTGTTTTGGGGATTCGCTTACAATAACTGATTTATCTTACAACGGTGTTACTGACACAGAATGGAGTTTGTTGCCTTCTGGTCAAACCATTACAGGCACTAGCATAGGAAATCAAAAAGTTCAATTTGCAATTACTGAACCTGGTGTTTTTGAATTGAATCAAATAGTGACACGAGATAATAATTGTTACGATACTATCAAGCAACCTTTCGAAGTTCTTCAAGTAACTGCAAACTTTGCAGCTGTTGATTCATTCTTACAATGTGCTCCGGTTTATGCAGAGTTTGAAAGTACTTCAAGCAACGCAGATACATTATGTTGGGATTTTGGTGATGGTAATTCTCACATCACAACGAGTACTTCTGCGGGTAATATATACACCAAGAATAGTGGTTGGACCGATGGATACGATATCATCTTGATTGCAAAGAATAATGAAGGGTGTGTAGATACCGCTCGAAAAGATGACTACATTTTAGTGAAGGGTCCACTACCACAGTTTAAAATGGAAAACTATGTTGGGTGTGAACCACTTCAAGTTACGTTCACTGATCAAAGTATTGATGGATCTAGATTCTTCATGAATTACAATGACGGTTCGAGTTTAGATAGCTCAAAAATCGATAGTACTATTGGTACACATACCTATGTAAATAGAACAACCAATAACCTAAGACAAAGCATATTACCATCTATGATAGTGTATGATTCGTTGGGTTGTGCTGCAGTATTTACTCCAGAAGATTCCATTGTTATTTATAAAAAACCAATAGTTGAACCTCATTTTGTGAATGGAACTGACGTTTGTTTGCCTTTTAACATGTTGTTTGAAGATACAGGTAGATTTAGCAGTACTTGGACATGGAGTTTAGATGCTACAGCAATTTCAACAAATAGATCCGACAGTATAATGCAGTCTAACCCAGGGTTTTATGATCTTGAATTACTAGCAAGTAATGTTTATGGGTGTACTGATACTTTGTATCAAACCATGCAGGTTTACGAAAAACCAGTAATAGATATTGATTTTAGTGATACTATTTGTTTGAACAAAGTTGTTGATTTCAATGGAATTTTAACTGGGAATAGCCCAGTTCAATTCTATGAATGGAACTTTGGAGAAACTGGAGATCCGGATAATATTAATACTACGTCTTTGAATCCTAGATTCACATATACTTCTAAGGGGTCAAAACACATTACTCTTATTGCTGGACTTAATAATGGGTGTAGCGATAGCAGTTCAGTTGACATTGTGCTTACAGGGGAAGATGAAATCGACAATCCTCAAATAAACTTTGTGTCATTTTCAGATAACTATACGTTAGAAATCAATTATGAAGCAAGTAATTATGATAAGTTTTTAGAATATCTAATTCAACGCTCAGATGGATCGTATTATACCGTTTCTGAAAAAAGTACTATCGAATATACTGATGTGTTTGCTGCCAAACCTGTGGCTCCAATGTGTTACGACCTTAAGGTTAAAGATTATTGCGACTTGCAAGGATTAGCCTCAACACCGCATTGTTTTATTTATTTAACAGCTTCTAGTATTAATCCATATGAGAATATTCTAGAATGGACAGCATATGAAGGATGGCCTTCAGTGGCAGAATACAATATCTTTAGAGAGGATGAAAATGGTGTTTATGTAAGAATTGCAACCGTACCAGGAGATCAAACAACTTTTGTTGATGTGGACTTATGTGATCAAGATTACAA
>JABDQY010000138.1 GCA_013042025.1 Bacteroidia bacterium | reverse complement strand
CTATAAAACAGTCGCTATTTATAGAAACACAAAATAATAATTGGCACAGTTTTAGTCCATTCCTAATAAATATTTCAAATGATTAATTCTATTGTAAAAGGTATATCTAAACTTTTTGGTAATAAGGCAACCAAGGATGTACAAGGTGTATACCCGTATGTAGCTAAAATAAATGCAGAATACGATAAGCTACACAACCTATCAAACGATCAATTGCGTGCTAAAACTTCGGAGTTCAAGAAACGCATAAATGACTATTTGTCAGAGATAGATAATGAAATTTTAGCCTTACGTGACGAAATTGACAAAGCAGACATTCATGATATTGATAAAACTGAAGCTGCTTATGAAAAAATTGATGCGTTAGAGAAAACGAGAGATGAAAATCTAGAAACGATACTAGAAGAACTTCTACCAGAAGCTTTTGCAGTTGTAAAAGAAACTGCACGTCGTTTCACAGATAACGATACTGTTATTGCTACAGCATCCGATATGGATAGAGATCTAGCAGCAAGTAAAGAACACATTAACATTCAAGGAAATGATGTAATTTACAATACTACTTGGGAAGCTGCTGGTGTTGAAGTGGAATGGAATATGGTTCATTACGATGTGCAATTAATTGGTGGTGTGGTATTACATCAAGGTAAAATTGCTGAGATGGCTACAGGTGAAGGTAAAACATTAGTTTCTACCCTCCCATCCTACTTGAACGCTCTAGGTCAACGTGGAGTGCACGTTGTAACTGTAAATGATTATCTAGCACGAAGGGATGCTGAATGGAATGCTCCAATTTTCCAATTTCACGGTTTAACGGTAGATTGCTTGGATTACTATAATCCCCATTCGGAGGAAAGAAGAAAAGCATATTTAGCAGATATCACTTATGGTACCAACAATGAATTTGGATTCGACTACCTAAGAGATAATATGGCTCACACACCTCAAGAAATGGTGCAAGGTAAACATCATTTTGCTATGATTGATGAGGTTGATTCTGTTCTGATTGATGATGCTCGAACACCTTTAATTATTAGTGGTCCTATTCCAAAAGGAGATATCCATGAGTTCAATGAGTTGAAGCCAAAAATTGAAAAATTGGTTAATGCTCAAAAAAGCTATTTAACTTCAGCGTTGGCAGAAGCGAAGAAAATGATAGCCGAAAATAAAACCAGTGAAAAGGAAGCAGGATTATTGCTTTATAGAAACTACAGAGGATTGCCTAGAAACAAACCATTGATTAAATTCTTTGGAGAAGTTGGAATGAAGGCAATTATGAACAAAGCAGAAAACTTCTACTTACAAGATCAACAGAAGGAGATGCATGTTGTTGATGAAGAGCTCTATTTCACTGTAGATGAGAAAAACAATCAAATTGAACTTACTGATAAAGGGATTGACTTAATATCTTCAAACAGCGACGACAAAGACTTCTTTGTACTTCCTGATGTAGGATCTGAGATTGCAGATATTGAAAAATCAACTCGCTCTGCAGAAGAAAAGCAAAAGATTAAAGATGAATTAATGCGTGATTTCTCTGTGAAATCAGAGCGGATTCATTCTATCAATCAACTTCTTAAAGCGTATGCTATGTTCGAGAAAGATGTAGAATACATCATTCAGGATGGCAAGGTTAAGATTGTTGATGAACAAACCGGACGTGTTATGGACGGTAGAAGATATTCAGATGGTCTTCATCAAGCCATTGAAGCGAAAGAAAATGTAAAAGTAGAAGCAGCAACACAAACATTTGCAACTATTACATTGCAAAATTTCTTTAGAATGTACCACAAGTTAAGTGGTATGACTGGTACTGCAGAAACTGAAGAAGGAGAATTTTGGGAAATCTACAAATTGGATGTTGTAGTAATACCTACAAACAGACCGATTGTAAGAGACGACCGAGAAGATTTAGTGTATAAAACGGTTCGTGAAAAGTTTAATGCTGTTGCAGGAGAAATAATTCGATTGCAGAAAGAAGGAAGACCCGTTTTAGTAGGTACAACCTCTGTTGAAGTTTCTGAGCTTTTGAGTAGAACGTTGAGTATGCGAAAGATTAAGCATAATGTCTTAAATGCAAAACAACATCAACGTGAAGCGGATATCGTAGCAGAAGCAGGATATCCTGGTAGCATCACAATTGCTACTAACATGGCAGGTAGAGGTACAGATATTAAGCTTGGTAAAGGAGTAAAAGAGGCTGGTGGACTAGCAATTGTTGGTACGGAAAGACACGACAGTAGACGTGTTGACCGTCAGTTACGTGGTAGAGCAGGTAGACAAGGAGATCCTGGTTCTTCCCAATTCTTTGTGTCTTTAGAAGATAATCTAATGCGATTGTTTGGTTCAGATCGAGTATCCAAGGTAATGGATCGATTTGGGTATGAGGAAGGAGAAGTAATTCAGCATTCAATGATTACTAAAACTATTGAACGATCTCAGAAAAAAGTAGAACAAAACAACTTTGGTATTCGAAAAAGACTTCTAGAATATGATGATGTAATGAATAAACAACGTGTTGTAATTTATTCACGAAGAAGAAATGCCTTGTATGGCGATCGTCTTTCAGTGGACATAAACAATGCGATTTATGACTTTGTAGAAGAGTATGTGACATCGTTTAAGGATGCAGGTGATTTTGAAGGTTTCAAGTATGAAACACTCCGTCAACTTGCTTTCGAATCCTCAATTAAAGAAGAAGCGTTCTTAAATAACAAGGTAGATGATGTTATCCAACAAATCTTTGATGAACTTCTTGATGCTTATGAAAGAAAGAGCAATGACATAAAAGAACGTGCTTTAGTAGTGTTTAAAAACATCTACAACGACAGAGGAGATGATGTAAAGAATATCCTTGTTCCATTTTCTGATGGAAGAAAGACAATCAATGTATCTGTCAACCTTCAAAAAGCATTAGAAACTGAAGGAGGCGAGATAATAAATGCTTTTGAACGCTTTGTTGCGTTAGCAAGTATTGACGATCATTGGAAAGAACATTTACGTGAATTGGATGATTTGAAACAAACGGCTAACAATGCTTCTTACGAGCAGAAAGATCCGTTGCTTATTTATAAACTTGAATCGTTCAATCTATTCCAAACAATGATTAGCACATTAAATAGCGATATTATTTCGTTGTTATTTAAAGGAAACATTCCTATACAAGGATCTGATGACATGAAGGAGGCAAAAGAGCGTAAGCGTGCAGATATGAGTAAAATGAGGACAAGTAGAGCTGCAGAAGCGTTAGTTTCGCAAGACGGTCAACCACAAGCACCTAAGAAAGAAGCAGCAGCTGCTGTTCCTGTGAAGAGTGAAAAGACAGTGGGAAGAAATGAACCTTGTCCATGTGGTAGCGGGAAAAAATATAAAAAATGCCATGGTAAAGATGCTTAAAACATTTGCTCTTGTCTTATTTGCTTTCATTGGTTTTCAAACCAATGCTCAAGTATCAATTGACATTGATGAAACTATCAATCAAGAACTTCGCATGAAGAATGCACGGATTGATTCAACTAAAATTTCAGGATACAGAATTCAAATTGCTTTTAGTAGTAACATGTCGAAAGCAAATGCTTCTAAAACTAAGTTTAGAAGCTCATTTCCAGAATATGCAAATAGAACCTACTCCCTTTACCAACAACCATACTGGAAAATAAGAGTTGGTGACTTTTACAGGGAAATTGATGCACAAAAGCTGCTTGCGGAAGTAAGAGTTAAGTTCCCAAATGCTTTTGTTGTGCGGGACTATATAAAAAGACCTAAACTATAAACACCTATTTGGCTGCGAATATTTTATGCAAATTCAAATCAATAACGAGTATTCAAAACTTAAGACCGTTGTTTTAGGTATTGCAAACAATACAGGTGGTCAGCCTCATTTAGATGATGCTTATGATCCTAAAACAAAGGAGTTTATAAAGAAAGGAATTTACCCTTTAGAACGTCATATGATTCCTGAAATGGAAGCATTTGCTCAACTTTTGGAAAACTATAATGTAGAAGTGCTTCGCCCAAATGACATGGTGAGTGTAAATCAAATATTTACAAGAGACATTTGCTTTGCTATTGGAGACAAACTGGTTATCCCTGAAATAATTAGAGAACGCAAGCCAGAACAAGTAGCTATTCAGAAGTATATCGATATTATACCAGAAGAGAGTGTATTAAAGCCACCAAAAACGGTCCATATTGAAGGAGGTGATGTTGTGGTTCATGGGGATTATGTATTCGTGGGCTATTCTGACGAACAAGATTTTTATAATTTTAAAACTGCTCGTACAAACGAAGAAGGTTTAACATTTTTACAAAATAGTTTTCCAGATAAAAAAGTAATTGGATTCCAATTAAAAAAATCTGACTACGCTCCTATGGAGAATGCTCTTCATTTAGATTGCTGTTTTCAACCGCTTGGACTGGGACATGTTCTACTATTTGAGGATGGATTTCAACACCAATCAGACCTGGATCAAATTAATACCATTTTCGGAGAGGATAAAATGATTAAGGTATCGCGTGATGAGATGTACAACATGAATTGTAATGTTTTTTCAATTGACAAAGATGTAGTAGTTAGTGAACGTGGTTTTATTCGTATTAATGAAAAACTAAGAAGTTTAGGCTACACTGTAGAAGAAGTTCCTTATTATCAAATTTCGAAACAAGAAGGATTATTGCGTTGCTCCACCCTACCGTTGCTAAGATCTAATGACTAAAAATATTCCAAATTGTGTCGCAATGGTTCGCCCAAAGAACTTTGCATTTAATACTGAAACTGCTGAAAGTAATGCATTTCAAAATAAACTAGAAGGATTTACAGCTAATCAAATTCAAGACCTTGCCTTGTTAGAGTTTAATAACATGGTTAACCTCTTAAAATCAAATGGAATTAAAGTCTTGGTGTTTAATGATACAGCTAGTGATACACCAGATTCAATTTTTCCAAATAATTGGTTTAGTACGTTTACGGATGAGGTAATTCTTTATCCAATGTACTCAGAAAATCGCCGCCGAGAGCGAAAGCCTCAGATATATAAGAAGCTAAGTAACGACTTAAGAAAAACGCTTAATGATAAGTTGCTAAAACAAGAGAAGAAAGGAGTTATCTTAGAAGGTACAGGAAGCTTAGTTTGTGATTACGAAAGTAAAACTGCTTTTGCAGCACTTTCTACCAGAACCACACCTGAAGCTCTTGATAAGTTCGAAGAATTAACCGGTTATTCAACTGTTCGTTTTGAATCTTTTGGTCCTGATGATACACTTATTTACCACACCAATGTGATGATGACTATGGCCGACTCCTATGTGATATTAGCGGTAGACACCATTAAAGAAGACCATAAAAACCAAGTACTAGATACCCTCAAGAAGCTTAATAAAGAAGTAATTGCAATTTCAAATGACCAAGCATTCAAGCACTTTGCTGGCAATATGCTTCAATTGCAAAACACAAAGGGTCAGAAGTTTTTAGTAATGTCTAAAGAAGCATTGGATAGCCTTACATCAGAACAAAAGGATATTATTGAAAATAAACACAACAACAAAATCATAGCAGCTCCAATTCATACTATTGAAAAAATTGGAGGTGGAAGTGCACGTTGTATGATGGCTGAAATATTCTATAACTAAATTTCAATGCAAATAGAAACTATACTTTCTCCTAACCTTTTCTCCCAGATAGTAAATCTTGAAAACAAAGTAGTGGTAGTAATAGATGTGCTTCGTGCAACTTCAACCATCACAACCATTTTGGCTAACGGTGCAACAGCTCTAATTCCAGTAAAGAAAGAAAGCGATGCAGTTAGTTATAAGAATAAAGGATATCTGGTTGGTGGTGAACGTGGCGGAGAGACAATAGAAGGATTTGATTTTGGTAATTCACCTTTCCACTATAAAAAAGAATTGGTAGAAGGTAAAGAAGTTGTTTTAACAACAACTAATGGAACTAAAATTATTGAAATGTCAGCAAACGCAAAACAGGTGATTGTAGGCAGCTTTTTAAATCTTGATGCTATTGTTAGGCACTTAAGAAATTTAAATAGCGATGTTGTTCTCTTTTGTGCAGGATGGCAAGATCGCGTAAATTTAGAAGATAGTTTGTTCGCAGGTGCAGTAGCTAGTCAATTAATCGAGGCCAGTTTTGATGATTCTACCTTATTAACTATGGATGCTTACAATGCCTCAAAATCCAATTTGTTTGATGCATTAAAAAAATCAAATCATTTCCAACGACTTGCAAGCAAAGGCGTTACAAAGGACATTGAGTATTGCTGCCAAGAAAACGTGTTTGATATTCTTCCTGTATTAAGAGACGGCAAGATTGTCTTAAGCTAACATGGAATCTTATCAACTCTTCGTTGATGTCTTCCACCTTCGTACTCTTCATCTAAATAGGTTTGAAACACTTCCAGTGCTTCATCTTCTTCTAGGAAACGTGCAGGTAGACAAATAATATTTGCATTGTTATGTTGCTTAATTAAAGCAGCTACTTCTTTGTTCCAAGCTAATCCTGCTCTAATTCCTTGATGCTTATTGGCAGTCATACATACACCGTTTGCACTTCCACATATCAATATTCCAAAATTTGCTTTTCCTGATTCTACATCTTTCGCAACTGGATGAACGTAATCAGGATAGTCTACAGAATCGCTTCCGTTAGTTCCGTGATTTATGAACTCAAATTCGTTTGAATAATCTTTGATAATTCTTTCTTTTAGGTCTGTTCCTGCGTGGTCATTACCAATGGCTATTGTTTGTTTACTCATCTTTTGGTTGTGGATTTACTCTTTTGGCTATTATAATTCCAACTTCATATAATAATAAAATTGGTATACTTAAGATTATTTGACTGGCGATATCTGGAGGAGTTATGATAGCGGATACTGCAAGAATTACAACAAGTGCTACTTTCCTGTAGCTTCTCAGATTGTCGGCAGTAACCAGTCCTACTTTGGCCAATACATAGATTACCAGGGGTAATTCAAAAATTAATCCAGCACCTACCGTTAGCATCGATACAATGCTTACAACAGAACTTACTGTAAACTCTTTCTGTATTACCGTACTAAGCGTATAATTTCCTAAGAAATTGATGCTTATCGGAGTTAAAATGAAGTATCCAAATGCAATACCAAGGAAAAACATTAATGAACCAAAAAATATAGCCACACCTGAATATCTTTTTTCTCGTGCTTTTAAAGCAGGTTTAACAAATCGGTAGATTTCATACAATATATATGGTAATGCTAATACAACTCCTCCCAACAATGCTATCATCATATGTTGGAAAAACTGCTCTTGCACCTTTACGGTTTTTACCACAAATTCCATTTCCTCAATACAGATTTTGTTATTTCCATAGAGATATTGCGACAAATCACAAATCTTTCTGAAGGTCCAAAAGCTTGCCTGGGTTGGTCCTAAAAG
>JABDQY010000137.1 GCA_013042025.1 Bacteroidia bacterium | reverse complement strand
GAGGTCGGGTTTACGTTGATGCGGGGATTTTTGACTTAAAAACATTCACTTGTGATAGAAGTGCTTCTGGAGGTTATTTTGTTGTCGCTGGCAATGCTGAATTATGGATTGGTGGGACAGGTGATTTCCCGAATAATTTTGCAAATATTAGTCTTGCAACATCTAGTACAGTGCGATATTATGGGAATAACCAAACGATTAAGAATTTAAGTTATGGGAATTTAATATTGAGTGGAACCTCTGGGACGGTAACTAAAACTATGCCTTCTGGCACTCTCAATATCTACGGTGAATTTTCGATGGAATTGGGAACAGCAACTACTGTGGACGCAACTGCTGCTGGTAATATAGTAGTATATCAGAATGTTCTTATTGAGGAAGATTGCTCGCTAGATTTAAGCTCATTTACTCACAGTCTTTATGCTGATTTTGAAAATGAAGGGACCCTAACTGGGAGCACATCGTTGGTTCTGTTTTATGGTGCAGAATCATTTTTAACAGGATTTGGAAGTTTTGATTTTAATGATCTTTCTTTTCTTGCGTCAGGTATTAGTTCAGATGCTCCATTAATTAGTGTGGATGGAGATCTTTATACATCAGCGGGTTCAACATTTGAACACCAAGGAGGAATAGTTGAGATGACTGGTGCAAGTAAAACATTGGTTGGAGATGGATTTAAGTTTTTTGATTTGGAAGCCAGTGGAAGCATTTCCGCTTATGGATACGTGGATATTTCTGGAGATTTGATTGTTGATGACTCCTTAATTGCCTATACAAGAACCTTTACTATTTCAGGTCCTTCATCCGATATCAGTGGTACGGGAACACTTGAATTCAATGGCTTGGATATAACAGGAGATGCTACAACCGCTATGGATTTTAGTATTACCGATGAATTTAGTGTAGCTATTGGTGCAAGCTTCAATGCATCGGCTGGAGAAATTACATTTGATGGAATGACTGAAATGTCTGGAGAGGCGAGTTTGTATGATGTTACCATAACTTCATCGAACACATTAATTCTAGGGGCAAATTCAGTCTTGAACATTGGAAACACATTCACTAATTCCGGAACTTTTAATACTACCAATTCAATTCCTAATACTGTACAATATGATAAAAATGGAGCTCAAACCATTGCTGCAGAAGTATATTATAATCTCGTTTTTGCTACTGCAGGAACAAAGACTACAAGTGGGACGACCAGGATTAATAATGATATAACTATAAATACCGGTGTCACACTTTCGGGGTCGTCTGATACACTAAACATATATGGGCATTGGAATAACAACGGAACATTTACAGCGAGCACTTCAAATGTTCAATTTGTTGGATCAAATGCGGCAGCAATTAGTGGCGTAACAACTTTTAGCACCTTAACAGTGAATAAGGCTACAAATGCTATAGAAGTAATTTTGGAGGATGACATAACCGCTTTGAATGTAGCAATGACGAACGGGTTTATTCATACGCAGACAAAATCAATTACGACAACCTCAACACGAACCGGGAACGGAATTATTCTTGGAACCATAATACATGATCATAGCATTTCAAATGGAACCACATACTATTTTGAAGGTCCAAACAACGGTCTGACATTTTCTAATCCTACTTCCCTAAATAAGGTAACCTTAAAAGTTACACCAGGAGAGGTTCCGAACGTTAATCCTTTAGTGGAATCTGTTACGAGAGAATATCAAATCACTATTCCCGCTGGAGCGTCATATGATAGTGTAACAATGCGTTTACACTATGAAGACAATGAATTAAATGCATTTGTAGAGCCCAATATTGGTATTTATAAGTACAATAGCGGAACAACTTGGGATAGCTTAGGATATACTTCAAGAGATGTTTCATCGAATTATGTTGAATTGACTGGAATTATTGACGCAGATGGATTTTTCATGATGTCTGGACCAAGAAACGTAGTGAGATGGAATGGATTGGTAAGTGCTGATTGGAGTAATTCTTCAAACTGGACTACTCTTTCAGGAGCATCGTTGGTTAATCGTGTACCTGATTCTGGAGATGTTGCTCGAATAGGAGATACATTGTTTGTAAATCAACCAACAGTTTCAACTCAAGAAAGAATTAATGTACTTCGATTTGGAGATTCAAAAGCAGCAACAATTACACTAAATGGAGGTAGGCTGGATGTTGATGGTAGTGTTAGGGGAAATTGGAGTACAAACAGGTCGCATCAGATAGATGTAGATGATGATACGTTAACTATTGGAACAAGTTTGACATTAAGTGATGGGGTATCCTTGCATGATATTGAATTGGTAATAAATGATGGATTAGCAGATGTTCAATATGATATAGTGCAGAGCGGTTCATCTAAAGTGACTTTCTTAGGAGCCGGCAACTTACAAATAGGTCATGATTACAACTATACTGCTGGAACTTTTACTCCAAGTACAGGAACTGTAACTTACGCCGGAAGTCTAAGTCAATCCTTGGCCCCATTGCAATACTACAACTTAACAATAGATAAAAGTACATCTAGGGTAAGTGCAAAAAAACCAACACAAGTAAGTAATGATCTTGTCACTAAAACAGGAGGTGAATTTCTAATTTTAGATACTTTAACAATTGGGAATAATATAACCATTGGAGCGTCAACCGAAGTTTTTGAGTTCAACGCTTTAATAAAAGTAGGAAAGAATTGGAGTAACTCTGGAAATTTTGAGATTTCCGGGGGTACGGTTGAGTTTAATGGTGTAACATACCAGGTTGTGGATGGAAATACATTTAATAATTTAGTAGTTAACAAGGCTACAGGCGTGTTAGGTTTAGCTGGAAATTTAGTAATTGAAAACAATATTTCAGTATTGAATGGTTCTCTCGATCTGAATGCCAGAACTGCGAATCGTTCTACAGTAGGTGGTAGTCTATCAATAGACTCAGGAACAACTGTTTATGTTGGTGGGGCTTCAAATTTTCCAAACAATTTTTTAACTCAAAACATTGATACGAATAGTACCGTAATTTATGATGCAGCTGTAGTTCAAAGCATTTATCCAATTTCGTATGGAAACTTAGTTTTGTCAAATGGAAGTCCAAATGAAAAACAACTTCAAAGAGGAATTTCGATTTTAGGAGATCTTACTATTAATACAGCAACGATATTGAATCCAGATACATCTACAATTAAATTGTATGGAAATTTGACTAACTCCGGAACTATTAACCCAGTAACAAGCACCCTGATATTAAATGGAGTAGGTAAAACAATTTCTGGTACAACAACTCTAAATAATTTGTCCGTAGTTGATGGTTCTTATACTGTTTCATCAGGAACAATTACAATGAATGGTGATTTAAACGTAGAATCTACTGGGAGTTTAAATTTTGGGACAAATACAGCAATACTTAGCGGTGATTTAACCAATAGTGGCTCTCTAACAAGTAATGGAATTGCAACATTTACTGGAACCACTCAGCAAAACATTTCTTTATTGAGTGCAATTAATAGTTCTAGTACAGGAATCATAAATTTTAATGGAACAGTTGAGCCTGTTATTAATTCTTCATCAAGTCCAACTTTTGCAACTGTTAATGTAAATAATACTGCAGGCATCACAGCTTCTGTTCCTTGGACAGTTGCAATATCCATGAATAT
>JABDQY010000226.1 GCA_013042025.1 Bacteroidia bacterium | reverse complement strand
ATCTAGGGTAGCTCGTGTAATGAAAGTGTTTCTTTGAGTTACTAAAGACCACAAACTGTTTGACGTAGCATGCAATTGAGAAATGAGATCTTCTACGGGAGCAATTCCTTTATCAATGATAAAAACTTTTACAGGATAAGGATTTTGTAAGAGTTCAGTTAGTCTCGAATAATTGCAATTCAATAACCAATCATTAGTTGCAAATAGAACTACTGGAGCTAAGCTCTGTTGTTCATCAATACTTAAATCTTCCCAACTTAAGTTGACCAATTCTGTATCGTGTTTTGAAGGCGAATAACTATCTGACGCCTCAAGTTCAGCTCGCCTTTTGAGTCTTATTTGATCCAATCCATGTCTCATCTGACCTTCGCAAACACCCAATGCTAATGCAGCTGTATCTTCATTTTCAGAAACCAAAACAGGAACGGTGAAAGGATTAAACGGATAATTTGCTAACCTAGCAAGACTATTATCTAACACAATTGTGCAAGATGGTCTACCATTACCAGAAATTCCTTTATCCAACAAGGTTCGAAGAATCTTCAACTCTTCCAAAACCTGTAACTTTCGCTCAAGTTTATTTTTTTCAATTGAACTAAATTTAATCTCTTCTCCCCATTCATTAAAAACCTGAGTCATGTTAACTCTAGATTCTTCATGCTTACCTAGCACGTCCATTAGTGCATCAAGTTGATTTACAGGCAAGCTATTACTTAAGAGTTCTTTAATTCCTATATTGAGTTTTTCAATTGTCGTATTTATTCCATCAATATTGCTTTTTAACTTAGGTCTACCCACAAATTCGATGAGAGCTAAATAATACTTAAATACCGTTTCATCCTGACTCATATCAACGTTTGCTGAAGCTGAATAGGTATGATACAAGCGACTGTTTAGCAACAACGCTGCAAAAGGATCAAAATCCTTATTCTCAATTAATCTCTTTATACTATACTCTGAAGTTGATGGAAGAACTTCAAAATTTTGAAAAGCAGACTCAAGTTCTTGGTTGTGCAATTCTTGTGGTTCCATACTCATGCATGGCTCGTCACCTACAAGTGCACAATGCCCACATCCTGTACAGGCCAATGGATTAACGGCAAGACAAAATAATTCTCCAGCACCTGATTCTCGTCTTTCCTGTTCAATAAAAAGCTTTTGATCTATAACGGTAGTTGTTTCACCAATAGCTCCTAATATAAGTTCACATTCATTTTGAAGAATGGCCCTCTTTTCATCATCAGATTTCGACTTCGTAAGAACATGTTCAATCGATGGAACTAGGAAGTCTTTTGCCTTTCTAATATCATCTCTATTTTTCTTTATGAAACTACTAGACGCCTTCACCCATTTCTTTACAATTGGAGTAATTTGAGAAACTACCTCTCCTTGGTTTCGAGCAATCTTGATGCCGCTCTCTATCAATGTCTGTACTGTAATTAACGTTGAAGGTAAAGCTCCATAATTACAAGAAAGTACAAGTTCATCAATATCCTTGCACAATTGCGGATTAAATACCGGAACCAACTCTCTCTCTTCTCGTCTATCATTAAAAGATGCAGTTGCTATTGGCATTACTGGATAGGCTTGAAACGGGTCAGCAATTAACTCATCTTTTGCATATTCATGTAAACAAAATGTATCATCAAAAAACCTACTAATTTTTGCATAGGGAGGCCCTTGGTTCGTAAATTTTCGTATAGATCCGGGCACACTAGTTGGCACTTTTGAAACACCAGATTGAGCTGGCTCAGATCTTACTGAAACGTATTCTAATTCTGGATAATCCCGTTTGATTTGTTGGAGTAGAATTTCGTGTTTAGGGAAATTGCTTTTAGTGTTCAATAAAGGCACATCTAACCAATAGCTCCTTGAATTAGATTCCGATTCGATCAAATGGTTTAAAGCCGCCTCAATTGATGGTAGTCGTGGAGATTCAACAAACCACCCATTTTCTTTATAAATCGATGAATACTTATCTTGAGTACAAAAAGAAGCAAAATATTGACCTTGGAGTTTACTCTCGGATATTGGTTCTAAAACGCAAATTTTCTGCACTCGACTTCCAATAATTTCATCAAATACCGGTATTGGATTTAGTTGTTTAAGATGCAGCAATTTTGTTTGTTTTTTATCCAATAATTTTTGTAAAGAACTATCTTGCTTAGAGTCCTCATTTATTGACGTACAGATTAAAACATTTTTAGGTTTTCTATGGCCTATAGATTCATAACTATTTTGTTCTCTTCCGCTTAAAATGGAATAAGCTTGTAACGTTTCTTCAATTAATGAAGGATAATGTTTTTGTTCAAATTCTCGATATGCAGCTTTTTCAAGCCCCTTCATCTTTTGCTCCTTGTTTGCTCCTACTAACACCGCTTGGTCAATATGCAACCATGCTGGCATTCGTCTTCTCGCAGAACCTAAAACCATTTCTTGTGATGCAATTGGTTCAGCTATTCTATCATCTGGATTTCCAAACCAATGCTTCAACTCTTTTGAATTTGGCAATTCAAACTCTATGTCTTCAGCAATCTCAGAAATAATCACCACCGGTGTTAAGCATTTCTCGGAAATTACTTGTGCTATTAATAACCAGTCTGCTAGTTCTTGAATAGTACTTACTCTAAATAGTATTGCACCTGTTTGTCGTATTTGAGAAATATATGAATCGCCCCCGCCATAAACAACAACACTTAGGGGAACATGTAAACGATTGAATGTTGAAAGCACCGAAAGCTCAGTCTTAAGCATTTCAGAACTTAGCAGTGCTGAACATCTCAATCCAGATACAGCCTTACCTAATAAGTGAGATAAACCACCATTCGAATGCTTTTTTACCTTTCTGCCAAAAACATTATTTGTTTTATCGCCTTCAGAGAAAGAAAGATATATTGCTTCTGAAAATGTGCTTGCACATCTCTCGAAAAGTTCAATATGTAATTGTTCTTGTTCTCTCATATCCATTTTCTATTGATAATAGGTATTATCATCATACAGTCCTGATTCTATTCTACCTAGCGGCATTTGTTCTTTCTCATCTTCACTAAATTGCTTAGAATTATCTAACCATACAATGGCTCCAGTCGGACATCTATCAATTGCTTGAGCAGTTGCTGTTTCATTCAAACTATAGTCTATTTGGGCATATCCTTGTTTTATTTCAATCAGTCCAGGAGCTGCATCTGCAACACATCTCCCACATGCATTGCAAGCCACTGAACATCGGTCTGTGGCAAGGTCACCTTCTAGTTGACTTTTGCATTGTACAATAAGTTTTTGACCTATGGGCATCAATTCAAATAATCCCTTTGGACAAATGTCTACAC
>JABDQY010000224.1 GCA_013042025.1 Bacteroidia bacterium | reverse complement strand
AAACTATGGTTTTGGTAGCTATGCTCATACGTTTGATAGTGTTGGTACTTTCTTATTTAGCCTAGGTTTTTACGATTATGGAGAATTTGATAGAACCAATATCGCTGGAGAAAAGATTGGTGTTTTTGATGCATCAGATTATAATTTTCAGATAGGTTATAGTAGAAAGTATACAGACAAAATTATGTATGGTGTTAATGCCAAGTTTCTTTACTCTGCTTATGAAGCTTATGTCGGAACTGCTGGTGCTATTGACTTGGGAGCATCCTATTTTGATAGTTCAAAACTATTGAGTGCAGGTATTGTTGTAAAAAATATTGGATACCAGTTTATCCGGTATAGCGAAACAAGTCCTCGTGAGCCTTTACCTTTCGATATTCAGGCAAGTGTTAGTAAGAAATTAGAGCACAATCCCCTTCGGTTTACGTTGACCCTACACAACTTACACCGTTGGAATAACTCCTATGTCAATATAAATGCTAGAAACAAAGAAATTGATTTGGAAACAGGATTAGTTAAAAATCAAGAGTTGAAATTCGGTGAGAAAGCAATGCGACATGTAATATTTAATACGGAATTAGTATTCTCTCCAAACTTCCAAATTAGAGCCGGTTACAATCATCAGCGAAGAGCAGAGCTTGGCCCAGAAAATAGAAGAGCACTGACGGGCTTCAGTTGGGGTGTAGGTATTGGAGTTAGAAAACTTTTTATCAGCTACGGCAGTGCAGGATATTTCCCCGGGGTAGCAACAAACTATTTCACCGTTTCACGCGATCTTTCCCGATTCAAAAAGAAATAAGATTCTAATAAATTTCATTTTACTTAGATAATTAAAATTTATTTCTAAGTTTGATGTTCCTTGTTAGCAAAAATTATTATAGCAATTGATGGTCACTCGAGCTGTGGAAAAGGAACATTAGCAAAGAATCTTGCTAAAGAACTAGATTACACATTTATCGATAGTGGAGCAATGTATAGGGCCGTAACGCTCTATTTAATGCAGAATAACATTAGCTTAAATGAGGTTCATGAAGACCCAGCACTGCTTGGAAACATCAAAATAACTTTTGAATTTGACCCGGAACGCGAATATTTTGAAACTCATTTGAATGGTGTAAATGTAGAAAGTGAAATTCGAGGAATGAAGGTTGCACGACATGTAAGTAAGGTAAGTGCAATTGAAGAAGTACGTAAGTTCCTCGTTGCTCAACAACAGTACATGGGAAGAGAAAAAGGTGTTGTTATGGACGGTCGGGATATTGGGACAGTTGTATTTCCGGATGCTGAACTTAAAATATTTATGACCGCATCACCTGAGGTAAGGGCTCAAAGAAGGTACGAAGAGTTAACAAAAAAAGGAGTGCATGTAAATTATGCTGAGGTCCTTCATAATATCAAGGAACGCGATTACATCGATTCAAACAGAGCCGCTAGCCCATTGGCTAAGGCTGAAGATGCTATTACGCTCGATAATTCTTCAATGAGCAAAACAGATCAAGCTAAGCTTGCATTGCAATGGGCACGTGGAGTTATTAAATCATTAGCTCATCACTAACCGCATTTCTCTAAAAAAATCTTATTGGTTTCCTAACGTAACAGTGTAACTGTTCCTTTTTTAATGTATCGTTTATCATCCCAACCTTTATAGGTAACAATCCAAACAAAAACACCACTTTCTTTTAAACCAGTGTTTTTAGAATCACCACTCCACGTATCATTCTTATCAGTTGATTGATACACTTTTTCACCCCATCTGTTAAAAATTCTCATCTCAAAATCGCGAACAAAAACATCGCTCCAACCAAAGTTGTCATTGATATTATCAATATTATGCGGAGTAAAAGCATTTGGAACAAATACCAACGGAGGCTGAATTAAATAGATATCATTACTTCTACTCGTTGCATTATATCCACCATCTCCTTCATATGCAACTACACTATACCAATATCCGCCCCAATCGTAATCTAAGTCAGAATCTCGATAGTCTATTGTAGGATGATTTACACGAACAATAGGTCGGAGACTTCCCGTATCTACTGAACGAATCAGTTCATATTCTTTAACACTTCCAGCCCATAGTACATATTCATCCCAATCTAAATCAAACTTAAATCTTGGTACTTCATCCTCATTGTTTAGGCTAATTCCTTTAATCACCATTGAGCAACCAATATTACTAAGCTTACTTAGATGGCCACAGTCATCACTAACACGAATTTCGTAGCAGTACGACACGTTGTTTATATCAACATCCTCATCCACAAAAATTGTATCGTTCAAATTTTCAAATGATGTAATGTATGTAAGAGGTAACTTACCTCTCACACCTTTGTACAATTCATAATGTCCAAAATCTGCTTCCTTTGATTTTAACCACACAATTTTTAAATGATCTCCTTCAACCGTAACAGTTTTCAAGTAAGTAGCTTCAACAGGAATTTCATGCTCCTTAATACTGCTTAGATCATATGATTTACTTCCTAGTTCATTACAAAGATTTTCTACAACTAAATGATACGTATAGTTACGTTCTCTAGGATTAATAACATCTACATCTGTATAAGACCCAATTCCTTGAGTGTAAAATGTATCAACAATAACAGTGGTGCCATTTGGCCATGTTTTGTACAAATACATTCTATAAAAATATTTTGAAGGCACTAAAGCTTCCCATTCAATCCGTATCGCATCTTTATTCAGAAAGTTTAAGCAAATTACTTGCGGAGGATCAAGAACGGGAGGTGGATTAACCACAATTTTGAAATTTGAAAGGCTATCCTTGAATCCTGGACAACCGCGATCTAACGCATACGCCTGAACGGTGAATGTGTCTCCGACATGCTCACAACCAGGACTTACTGCAAATTCTGCATCCACCTTGGTTTGATCCATGTAGACACTTTTACGATCTATAAATGATTCTTTAATTTCATCTTGATACGTAAAAAATACATTAATTGTATCATCATCTGGATCCGTTATAGTATAGAAAAAGTTTAAGGTATCTAAAGCTGTAACTTCAAATAATTCTTCTTTCAACTCCGGTTTTCTATTCAAATTACCGAAGGCAATTTTGAATGAGGCATTACTACATCTTGGACTTGGATTAGTCTCAGAATATGCTCCATCACTAACTGGAAAATCGTTATTTGGATTTGGAAACTCTGGTTCTGGACAGCTGCTGCATACACTTTGATAAATTACTCCTCGCTTATCAAATCTGCTTGTACCTCCATCCACATGGTCACCTGACCGGTTTCCACCAAAATACGTTCCATATAACAGCTCTTGTGCATCTTTTCTAAAAACTGCTAAATAAAAATCTTGACCATCCGTCGTCTTTTGCAATGCATCATACGTAATCGGCATATTACTCAGTCTCCTTCTTGTTGCAGTTTCCGAATTACTCCCCCATCCCGAAACGAAAATCTTACCACACTCATCCACCAAAAAAGCATTGATAGTAATGTCAGGAAGTGTCCCTCCACTTCCAAAAACCGTGCTTAATAAAATGTTATCTAGGTTTGGACTAAACTTACTTATAAACTGAGAACCTCCTGTGTTGGAATACACATTGCCAGAAACCAGCATATCATTATCTGAATGTCCAACCACAAAAATGTCACCGCTTTTGTCAATATCTAAAGATAAAATCTGATCGTATCCACTTGTTCCCCAATACGCCGTTTTTTTAAGCGTTGCTCCATTGTTGCTAATTTGAGCTAAGAAACCATCGGTACGTCCACCATTAAAAGATTCCCCTACCGACCCAACGGTTTTCTGCAAATTTGCACTATTGCTTCCACCGCTAATGTACAAGTCTCCTGTTTCAGCAACATCAATACTATAAATTGCATCATGTGCAAGACCTCCAAAATAGCTGCACCACCTCACAGTATTTAGGGTTGGATTTAATGAGAAGACTACGCCTTCTTGGGCTCCCCAACTGGTAGTTTGAAATGCTCCAGCTGAAGTAGGAAAATTATCGGATACTGTAGAAGTGGCAACATAAATGTTGCCATCTTGATCTAAGTTAACCTCTCCTCTAAAATCATCAGCATAGAAATATCTCGTGTAACTATTTTCGTTCAAACCATCGTTTAATGTACCGCCTATATAAGTTGATCCAATTAGAGCAGAGCCTGTTGAATTAAACTTTGTAACTACTATATCTGTACCTCCTCTATTCAAAGGGTAAGGAGCTCCAGGAGTAGTTGGATAGGTGGTAGAATAAGAAGAACCAAAAACAATCAAGTTGTTATTTTCATCTACAATTAAACTGTGCGGATATTCGTCACTTTCACCACCCAAATACGTTGCATACAATAAGTTAGCACCTGAAGAATCATACTTGCTAATAGAAATATCACAAGGCAGGTTTGCAGGCTCAAATCCAGACCCTCCATTAAATGAAACGCTAAACGCTCCTATGGTTGCAGGGTATCTTCCTGAAAGTCCAAATCCTGGTCTTGTTGCTATTCCTCCTGCATATAAATTACCACTTGAATCAAAAGTTGCGGTAAAGCCAAAATTATCTACAGAACTTCCAGAGTAAGTAGAAAAAATAAGCTCAGGATCGATAACGGTATACGTTCCTGTTATTGCTTTATCCGTTTCAAAGCCTATATAACCATTTCGTTCCACATAATGCATCGGAATTGCATTTCTTGTTCCATTTGTAAGAGTATAAGAAATGGGCATTATCTCAGAGAAACTGCCAAATCGTGAAGTTACTTCCAGTCGATCTTTCTTCACCTTCACGCCATCATCCCCTTGAATATCAATTTGAATATCTTCTATTTTACTGCCTGGGTTTAATATAAAGTTGTATTTAAACCGTTGATCCAATATTTGAAATTCTAAATCGATATTTGGATAAACATCTTCATAAACGAGCGTGCTATGTTTCTTAACGTTGCTCACCCACTTTGAAGCATCTTTACCTACAAAATAATTGTAATGTTCTGAATTGGTTTCTGTAGGTTTTGGGTTCGTTAGGTTTGCACCAACAAAAGCAAATTGAATATGATGAAAGTCTAGTTCCTTCTCGGTGTTTTTATGCTTATGGGAGGCATCGCTATGACCATGGTCGTGCATTTCTTCAATCCACATTGCCCACTTCTGGTTATCATGAAGTAAGACTGAAAAACCGGCCTTGTTTAAAAAAATTGTTTGGGTATTAAATTCAGCTAAATAATCAAACTGATTGGACCATTGACCTTGATTCTCAACAAAACCATTCTGACCTCTGACCGATAGGGTCATAAGAATAAGTAGAATACAATATAGAATGCTATTTCTAGTCAAAAGTTCGTCTGTATTTTATACAGACGTGCAAGATACTAAAAAGGTTGCAAAGCAACTACCCCTTATCTCCCAGGATTGTAGGAAAATGTACGAACGGCATAAGAATATTTACGTCCGTCTGACAATGTAACAATTACATCAAAAACAGACTTTTCTGGTAAACTGGTTTTAACAATTGAAGGTTTAAACACTAAAGTTGGAGCACCATACCCTTCTACATATTTCTCAACCGCAACATCAATTTGTTTTCCATCTTGCTTAATTTCAACTGTCGCATCAGTCAAATCTCTATAAAGAGAGAAGGTCCAATTGGTTAATAACATCAGTTGAGGAACATCTCCCTTTGGAGGCCAACAAACTGGATTGTCCATGTATTGAGAAGTATCTGTAGATCCCGAATCGTCCAATGCCCATATTACAGCAACATCATCAGTAGAGCCATGGCCATACACCCTTCCATTTGGATACAACAACCATCTTCTGTTACCTGCACTTGGATTCTTATCATCCATTATATAAGTAACTGCTAGAGAAGTATTTGCGTCTTTAATTAGTAAAGAATGCTTAGCTGCATAAGCCCCTTCATCACTAAAACATCTCCATGATTTAGTAGGCTCATGATCTAGTTTACGATTTGCGGTCATCATCAATGCTGCTTTTTGGCAATATTCGTTTGTTGCTTGATCAAACAGAACTTCCGGTACTCCAGCATTTCTTCTGAAGTAATTAATTCTATTCGCCACTTTGTTTTGAATATCGAGCTCAATATCTCCAGCATCACATCCTGATGTTGATCCATTCCATTTAAAAGCTTCTATTTCTTTTCCTTCTTGGTCTTTACCTTTCGTTTTTGTTAAGAAGTAATTTTGATAGAAATCTTCACGAGCGATAAATTCTAGGCGTTGTTTATGGTCAGCATCTGGATCAAGCATCATTTGCTCTTCCATCACATCATTTGCAGAAGAAAAACGATTTGCAGCAATTAGAAGTCCTAAGTACTTGTCGTTTATTTCAACCATTTTAGTTCGATTGTCTTCTGTTTTGTTCTCCGCATATTCATCTGACATTAAACTGTAAATAGCACCCTGTTCATCTACATTTGCTCGTACCACTGACTTATCACTTATAATCTTTCTTCGTAAATCCGTTAGCTTAATGTTATTAGGATATTTGCTAATTGCTTGTTGCAAAATGAAAGCAGCAAAAGGTAAGCTTTTCGTATCATACGCATAGTTTGTAATAACACCCCATCGATCTGCAATTGCACTTTCAGAAGAATCTTTAGCTGTTTGAACGATGTATTTGTTCAAAACATGTTTTGCAGAGACTAAATGATTGTAGGTCTGAAAATACTCCGACAATTTCCATAAAACATTTTCGGGTTTCTTCTCAACAAAAACATCGGTTTCTTTAATAACAGCAACCTCTTTAGATGTTGAACGTGCTACCTTTTCACTGACAAACTGATCAATTAACAAATCCGCAGCTTCAGTATTATCAGAATTCATCTTGTTTTTTATTAAGAAGATGTAAATCGCATTTTCTTGATGCAATAAATCTTTGTCAGCAGGAACATAATTGATAACCTCTTTGATGTATTCCATCATTAAGTTGGAAGGAGTCATATTTTTGATTTGCTCCATGGTTATCTCCTTGTGGTAATAATTCAATTTTGCATCGTTACCAAAAATCTCGCGGCCATTTGCAATAAAATATTTTGCACTATCATATTTTTTACTTTCCCAATGTTTATTGATAAAGTAAACATGAGGATCTAAGGATTGCTCTGCTTCTTCATCACCAGCATTTAAGTCTTCATTATACCATTGAATTAAGTTGGCATAAGTGGAATCTGCTTTTGCAGAATCTTCATATGTTAAGGCACTTTTCGCACTCATTAAATAGGCAAATCTATTCTGGTTCAGTTGATACGACATATCAAACATACCAGCAGCTTTACTCATTTTATTGATATTGTATTGCTTCATTGCTAATTCATTTTGGCGAACAGCAAGTTTGTTTATTTCATCTTCAAAGGCTTCCAAGATGTTATGACCTTCATCCTTTCTTTTCCCTTTTTTTACTGCCTTTAATGCTTCTTTCACGGCATCAGGGTTTTTATCAAAGTAAATTTCATCCAATGACAGCTCATACATAGCCTGGGCATAGTAGTAGTATATTTCAGGAATTTTACGCATTTCTTTGCTTTCAAAAGCATTTAAGCAAAGCTTTTCTACACGTTTAAAATTTCCATCTTCGATTGCTATTTCAATTTTGTCTAATTGCCCAAACGACACCAAAGAAAGGGTCGTAAGACATACAGGTAAAAAGATTCTAATTAGTCTTCTCATTTCTTCTACAATTATATCTACTTTAATTTCAAACTCCAAGCCATAGGTTTGGTTGCAAAAAGGGCTTTGGTTTTGGGCCATATTTCCGCAAACTCTTTTGAGGCTTTATACTGTTCTATGCTTTGTTCATTTAGCCAGGTGCTATGCGTAAAAACGATGTTCTTATCGTTTGCATCTTGGTACAATTTTAAGTTCAATATTCCAGGCATGCCCTGAATTGTTTCTTTGATTGTTTCAAAGTAATTCAAGAAATCTTCAGTCTCTTCAGATCGAAAATGCATTTTAACTAAGCGTAATATCATACTTTTTCTATAATAATCGGTTTGTACTTTCGTAAGTTTAATAGCAGTTGAGCACTGCTTTTCTTGATGGCCACTACTAAATATTCGTGATCGGAAAAATAGCATAGAGGATCTCCCTCGTGAACATCGGCAAAATTTCTCGAAATCGAGTCGATGCTAGAATGCTTGCTTAAGTTAATGCGGTACGGGCTGTTGTCAACAAAGTTGTCAAACACTTCTTTTTCAATATTGGTATAAGCATTACCAAAGTGATCTACAA
>JABDQY010000216.1 GCA_013042025.1 Bacteroidia bacterium | reverse complement strand
TTGTAGTGTTGTAGGTATGATCCGTATCTATATACACCCAATCAAGACTATTTTTTTCTGCCAATTTGAGATAGGTAGTTGAATATTCCTTATGGTATTCAACTTGTTTTTCCTTTAAATTTTGTTTGCATTCTTGCTCAATAGCTGCTGTGGTCCACGAATCCACTAGATGAAGCGTTTTAGGATTACATATATTGATTATCTCGAGCGAAAAGTTACCTCTTTCCACTCCAAGTTCGGCAACTATACCATGTTTTGGTAGTTGTTTAAGTAACTCTAACCGATTTGTTAAATTGGTACAATTAGCGATGTGTTTATCTTCCAATTCTACCATCGGTAAAGCTGGATACCATTGGGTCCAGATTCGTCGAAGATATTTGTAGATAAGCTTTTTAAAAAAAACCGTCATTTAAATTTCCTACAAATGTAAAAGTAATAACTTCGCTTATCTAAATGAATTTTACCGATAGAATCAACAGGGTTCAAGAATCGCTTACCATAGGAATGGCTAAGAAGGCAAGGGCACTAAAAGCAGAAGGGAAAAACGTAATTAGTTTGAGCTTGGGTGAACCTGATTTTGATACTCCACAGCACATTAAAAATGCGGCAATTGAAGCTATACAGCGAGGAGAAACAAAGTATACTCCTGTGGGCGGTATTGCAGAACTTAAAGAAGCCATCCGTAACAAATACATAAAGAATTACAACTTAGATCTTACTCCAAGTAATGTAATGGTTTCAACAGGTGCTAAGCAGTGCATCATGAATGCTATTTTGACGTTAGTTCAAGATGATGATGAAGTAATCATTCCACTTCCGTATTGGGTTAGTTATTCTGAAATGGTAAAATTCGCAGGAGGGAAATCAGTGTTTATTCCAGCTAAGTTTGAAGAAGGTTTTGCAATTGACATTGACGAACTAAAGCGAAGAATCAATTCTAAAACCCGCGTGATTTTGTTCAGTAGTCCAAGTAATCCAGCTGGGAGTGTTCTAAGCAAACAACAATTGCAACAAATTGCTGAGATAGTTAAAGCGAATCCTCAAGTAACTATTATTTCAGATGAAATATATGAACATATTAATTTCGATAGTGAACATATCAGCATTTCACAGTTCCAAGAAATTCGAGATCAACTGGTAATAATAAACGGAGTTTCAAAAGGTTTTGCAATGACCGGATGGAGAATTGGTTATATGGTTGGTCCAAGTGCAATAATTTCAGCTTGTGACAAACTTCAAGGACAATTCACAAGTGGAGCGAACGCTATTGCTCAATGGGCAGCACAAACCGCACTTACGAGCAATATGAAACCGACCAAAGAAATGGTTGAAGTATTTAAGAAACGAAGAGATATCATGGTAGACCTTATGCAAGATATACCTGGAATAGAAGTTGACACTCCAAAAGGAGCATTTTATCTCTTCCCAAGAATTTCAAGCTTCTTTGGCAAAACAATTAATGGCAACGTTATTAATAATAGCATGGACTTTTGTTCCTATATCCTAGACGAAGCCTTAGTAAGTTTAGTACCTGGTGTTGCATTTGGAATGGATGATCATGTGCGAATTAGTTATGCATCCTCCGAACAAGAATTGCGAGAAGCAGTAAGAAGAATTAAATTAGCATTGTCTAAATGAATATAAGTAGGTTATTTACAGATTTTGAAAACCAGAAGGTTTTGGTTCTTGGAGATACAATGGTAGATGCGTATTTCTACGGAAGCGTTACACGTATAAGCCCAGAAGCACCGGTTCCAATAGTAAACCTCAAATCCAAAGAAAGAAGACTAGGAGGTGCTGCCAATGTTGCGTTAAACTTAAAAGCACTTGGAGCCGATCCTTATGTTGTAAGCATCAAAGGAAATGACAACGACGGCAAGGAGTTAAAGGCACTTTTTAAGAAAAACAAACTCGATTCTAATGGATTAATCAATGATTATAAGCGAATAACAACTGTAAAAACCAGGGTTATTGGAAACAATCATCAACTACTTCGAATCGATGAAGAAGAAACTCAAGAGATCAACAAGTCATTAGAAAACTTACTTTTTAATGCTGTAAAAGGACAAATAAAGAATTGCAATGTTCTAATTTTTCAAGACTACAATAAAGGACTATTAAATAGCTCGCTAATCTCACGGGTAATTGCATTATGTAAGAAAAACAATGTGCCAATGGTAGTAGACCCTAAGTTTCATAATTTCTCGGAATATAAAGGGGTTACTTTGTTTAAGCCTAACAAGAAAGAATTACTGCAGTCTGAAAATATTAAGAAAGAAGTAACCTTAAAAGAATTAAAAAAAATTGCAGCTCAAGCC
>JABDQY010000206.1 GCA_013042025.1 Bacteroidia bacterium | reverse complement strand
TCCATAGCTTGATATAGGTTTATAATTCTATCGTCGTCGTTAAAAAGATCTATCTGATGACCTCCTCCTGCAAGATCAGCCAACCGAACACCAACCAACCGTATCCGCACACGACGGCTATACATTTGGTCAAAAATGTCTGATGCGTATTTGATGAGCGTGTGATCAGCAGCAGTGTATGGGATTCTTTTTTGTTTGCTAATAGTTTGAAAGTCAGAATACCGAAGCTTAATGCTTATGTTGGAGCAAACCTTCTTGGCCTTTCTTAGCTCAAAAGCGAGTTGTTCAACCATAGCCACCACCATATTTTTAAGCTTAACAACATCTATTGTATCTTTCATAAATGTGCGTTCTGTGCTTATGGACTTTTTTTCATGGAAGGGAATAAGTGGTGAGTAATCTATTCCGTTTGCTTTTTGCCACATCATTTTACCGTTTTTACCAAAAGCTTTTTCTAGCAACTCCAAAGGCATTTCTTGAAGCGTAATTATTTTTTGCACACCCATTCTGTTTAGTAAAAAGGCAGTTTTTTTGCCTATCATGGGAATTTTACCAACGGCAAGTGGAGCGAGGAAAGGTTTTTCTTGTCCAAAATCAATGTTGATTTGATTGTTAGGTTTTGCTTCTCCGGTGGCAATTTTAGAAACCGTTTTGTTAATAGACATACCAAAAGAAATTGGAAGCCCCGTTTCTTTGGTGATTCGATGGCGGATTTCGCTTGCTAGCTTGTAGCAACCAAAAAACTTATCCATTCCCGTAAGGTCTATATAAAACTCGTCAATACTGCTTTTTTCTATAACAGGAACCTTTTCGCGTATTATTTCGGTTACCATTTTAGAATACTTACTGTAAGTGCCAGCTTCCCCTTTTACCACAATTCCTTCTGGACAAAGTTGACGAGCCATTTTCATGCTCATGCCAGAGTGTACCCCAAATGTTCGAGCCTCGTAACTACAGCTCGCCACTACGCCGCGATCTCCAACGCCACCCAACAACACAGGTTTGTTAATCAAACGAGAGTCTTGTAGGCGTTCTACAGACACATAAAACGTGTCTAAATCCATATGAACAATGCTTTTTTTTGCCATTTTATAAGATAAAAAAATTATCTAACAGTCAGACAACAATATAGTCACAAAATTGAAATCAACTATAAAAAGGGGGTAAAAAAACAAAGTTTGAGCATGATAAAAATCACAACGACATCTGATAATCAGCACGAAAACATCAAGAAAACACCCTTTACCTTTGAACCGACAAAAACAATAAAAATGAAAAACTATATTTTAACAATCGCCTTACTATTAGCAACAACATTTGTTATTATAGGAAAAACTAATTTCACCTTAGTAAAGAGTAGCGTAAAAATAGAAGGAACATCGAATGTGCACGATTGGGTTTCTACCGCTCAAACAGTAAGAGTAACCGGAAAGCTTAATGTGCAAAACAACGAGCTTTTAGGCATAAACAACCTTAAGGTTACCATTCCTGTAAAGGGAATAAAAAGCACAAAAGGATCTATAATGGATGGTAAAACATGGGACGCACTAAAATATAAAAAGCACCCTAATATCTATTATACATTATCCAAAGTAAACTCTATAAAAAAATCGGGAGAGAGTTATATTTTATCAGTTAGCGGAAAGCTATCTGTAGCAGGTGTAACAAAAAGCATAACAACAAAAGTTGTTGCTAAACCATTGGGAGGAAACCAATACCAGTTTGTTGGTTCCGAAGACTTGAAGATGACAACATATGGGATAGACCCACCAACAGCAATGTTTGGGGCAATGACCACAGGAGACGACATTAAAATTAAATTTAATATAACACTAAAAGAAAGTAGCCCTAGTTCATAAAAAAACAAACTAGGCTTAAGTAAAACAAAGTGGCAAAAACGGCCATTTTTAACTAATTAAAACAAACAAAATCAACATGAAAAAAATCAAAAACACATTGAAAGTAATTATGATTATGGCTCTTGTGGGGCTAAGTTTTAACGCATTTTCTCAAATTGACAACTTCAGATCTTGGGATCAAGACGGTGTTAACGTATTTGAACCTAAAAAAGACGCAAACACTACATTTGATGGTGTTAAGGTAAAAGTGGGAGGAGCATTTACTCAGCAGTTCCAGAGCCTAAGTCATGAAAACGACACAGCTGGAAACGGTGTTGCTCTTTATGACCTCGCTCCAGGTTTTCCTTTAGCAACGGCTAATTTAAATTTAGACGTGCAATTGGCAGACGGTATTCGTATGTCTCTTGAAAACTATATGTCTTCTCGCCATCATACCGAGTTTTGGGTAAAAGGGGGGTACATTCAAATTGACAAACTTCCTATGCTAGGAAACCCTGAATTTTTTACAGACAAAATGAGAGTAAAAATCGGGCATTATCAACCAAACTTTGGTGATCAACAATTTAGAAGATCAGACAATGGTAACGCTATGTACAACCAGTTTGTAGGCAACTATATAATGGACGGATTTACTACGGAAGTAGGTGGAGAGGTTTATTTCTTTGCAACAGAAGATATTATGGCAATGGTTGGTTTAACTAACGGTTTAATTAATGGAGGCGTTACAGCTCCTGCAGACCCAAATGGTAAAGAGAGAAAACCAACACTTTATTTAAAGGCTGCGTATGATAAGGAAATCAACGACGATACTCGTGTTAGACTATCTGCATCATTCATGAATAACGCAAATTCTGGAAGGAATACATTTTATGGTGGTGACCGTACAGGATCTCGTTTTTATGGTGCGATGGAAGAATCAGGAGCAAATTTAGGAGGAAGTGGAAACTTTGCTTCTGGACGTTGGAACCCTAGATTTGGTAACCAAATACAAGCTATCCAAATTAATCCTTTTGTGAAATTTAAAGGGTTAGAAATATTTGGTGTTGTTGAGATGGCAAACGGTAACAACTTAGTTGTTGACCCTAACGATGCAACTCAATTTATCTTTGATGATGATGACAAAAGAAGCGTAATGCAAGTTGGTGGTGAGTTGTTGTATAGATTCCTAGAAAATGAATCGGCGTACGTTGGGTTTAAATACAACTCACTTTCTGGTCAACTTCAAGGAGCTAGAGATATGAATGGTGATTTTTACGAATCAAGCATTAGCAGAATTGAAGCGGCAGCTGGATGGTACGCAACTAAAAACTTATTATTGAAAGCAGGTTACGTTAACCAAACGTACACTGATTTTCAAGCTGCAAGCCAATACCAAGGCGGTAGCTTTAATGGTGTAGTTATAGAAGCTGTTGCAGCATTCTAAAACCTTTAAACCAAATAGAAAATTAGATTGACTAATAGCAGCACCCTATAAAAGAGTGCTGCTATTTTTTGTATTATTGAAAAATCAATGAAGCGAGCAAACCGTACAATAAAGCCACTTTTAATGGTAGTTTTTTTGACTATTTCTTTGCTAGCAGGTTCATCAAAATCTGTTCGCCTTAACTATTCTATAGATGACTCAAGTAAGCTTATACTCAGCGGAACCAGCAATGTGTCTGATTATCAATGTGACTGCAATGAACTAATTCAAACAGAAAAGGAAGTGCTATTTGAGGTATGCAACGATACTTTTACTTTTACTAATGCATTATTAGAGTTAAAAACCAAATCATTTGATTGTGGATTAGGCATAATTACGGGAGAAATGCATTCTGCATTGAAAGCAAAAAGGCACCCCAAAATTACAGTACAATTACTTAGTGTAGATCTTAGCAACAACACCAATTTTTTAGCGGATCAAAATAAATCCTATACCACAAGTGGAAAGGCAAAAATCACAATAGCAGGAAACAGCAAGGTTGTAAACTTAATTATCAAAGCTAAAAAGCTTTCAAATCAACAATATCATTTTTCAGGTACCAAGCACTTAAAAATGACTGATTTTAATATTGTTCCACCTACCCCAGCAATGGGCTTGATAAGAGTAGCCAACGAGGTTGAAATTGAGCTGGATTTAAAAGCCAGAACCTTGTTATAAAAGAAGTATTCAAAAGATTTTTTCTAATAAAAAAGTCCCGCCGTTAGGCGAGACTTTATAAGAGCTAGTTGCGGGAACAGGACTCGAACCTGTGACCTTCGGGTTATGAGCCCGACGAGCTACCACTGCTCCATCCCGCGATGTTGGCTGCAAAGGTAGTTTATATTAACTCCTTGCACAATTATTTTTAAGTTATTTTTTATAGAATAATGTTGTCCAATAACCGAACTCCTTCGTATTCAACTACAGTTAAAACAGCTACCTCATTTGCATCACTTACATTAGTTACTTCATTTAAGGTGGTGGTGTCTACTGCCAATAAGTAATCAACTTTGGCTCCTTTTTGAGCGTTAATAAATTGAATTGCTTTAGCAACACTTTCTTGCAGACCAAGAGATTTATAATCTTCCTTTACTTGGCTAATGGCCTTGTAAATAAATGCAGCATTTTGTCTGCCTTTTTTGGACAAGCGAACATTTCGAGAACTTTGAGCTAGACCATGCGGTTCTCTTTTGATAGGAACTACTGCAATTTTAGTTTTGGATTGTAGAATTTGAACTAGCTTTTTTACAACTACAGTTTGCTGAAAGTCTTTTTGACCAAAGTAAGCAATTTCAGGATTTATAATTTGTAGAAAACGAGCAATAACATTACATACGCCTTGAAAATGTCCTGGTCTGCTTGCCCCTTCAATTTTAAAATCAATACCATCCAAATCGAACACAGTAGCTTCAAATTGGTCTGGATAAACCTCTTCTACACTTGGAAGAAACAGAACATCACATTTGTGTTTTATTAATAGTGCAATATCATTTTCAATTGGTTTTGGGTAGGTAACTAAATCATTTTCTTCACCAAATTGAGTGGGATTTACAAAGATGCTGCAAACGGTAATTGAATTAGATCTCACACTTTCATCAATAAGTGATGAATGTCCTTCGTGTAAAGCTCCCATGGTTGGAACGAAACCAACTGTAACATTTTTGTCAGAGCTACGTAAATTAGTTAGATACTCTGTCAGAATTGAGGCAGATTTGATTATATGCATATACGAAAAAAATACTTAACAAACAAGAGTTACGTTGTACGAATATCAACCATTATGTTGGTATCTTTGCAATTGTAAACATTAAGACGTTCTATGGATAATACACAGGAAAGAAAAAAAATTCTTTTTATCTCCTCAGAAATGAGACCATTTTTAGATGGAGACACACCTTTAGCAGAAATAGCTAGATATTTACCTCAAAAAATTCAAGAAAAAGACAACGAAGTTAGGATACTAGTTCCACGATTTGGTGTCATTAACGAAAGACGAAACAGATTACATGAAGTTGTTCGCTTGTCTGGTATGAACATTACTATTGACGACAATGACAACCCACTTACAATTAAGGTTGCATCTATTCCAAACACTAAGATGCAAGTTTATTTCTTAGACAACGAAGATTTTTTTCACAGAAAATTCGTTTACAATGATCAAGACGACAACTTCTTTGAAGACAATGATGAAAGAACAATTTTCTTTTGTAAAGGAGCTTTAGAGACAGTTAAAAAATTAGGGTGGTACCCAGACATTATTCACTGTCAAGGATGGATGACTAGTTTAATACCACTTTATTTGAAAACGCTTTATAAAGACGAGCCAGTATTCTCAAATTCAAAGATTGTATATTCAGTTTATGAAAACGATTTCAATGAGGATTTAGGAACTGACTTTATGCGTAAAGCAGGGTTAAATTATATTGAGGATCAAGAATTGGAACCTTTTGCAAAGGCAGATTGTACTAGCTTGCATATGGGTGGAATTGCTCATGCAGACGCAGTAGTGCGATGTGATGACATAAATCCTGAGGTGGAACAAAAACTAACGGATTTTGAGAAACCAATATTAAATCATACAGATGATGAACTAGCAGATAATTATTTGAATTTCTACAATTCATTGTTGTCTGGAAATTAACAAAAGTGATTAATCTATTTACAAACATAAGAGCTAAGGGGTTAATGCCCCTTTTCTTTTTGCTCGTTTTTTGGGGATGCAAAAAGGAGAGTTCAGATATAGGACTTGGATTTATTCCTCAGAATGGAGGACTGAAAGGAGCGATAACAGAGAATTTCATTGATATTGAATGCAGAACGGTTAATGAAGATTCTCTGAAGACAGACTCCTTAAATACTAATATCATAGGTATTCTAGATGACCCTGAATTTGGTCAAAGTCGAGCAAACCTAATTATACAACCTACACTAATAGAGTTCGGTTCTGACTTTAGCTCTAAGACCATAGATTCTGTGACGTTGACTCTTAAATACGATAAAGCCCAAGTATTGGGAGGTGTTGAGAATGTGCTTCGCTATGGAGACCTTAACTCTGTAATTGAAATTGAGGTGTATAAATTAGACGAAGACGTTGAATCAGAGAAACAATATTTCTCGAATTTCGACCCAATGCTTGGAACAAAAGTGGGATCATTTACGGGCAGTTTAGGTTTTTTTGATAGCTCAACAATTCAGTTCAATGGAGACACATCGCGATTGGCTCCACAACTAAGATTTAGGTTAGACAACACCTTCGGCCAAGAACTGCTTGACCAGTCTGCAACAATATTTAACAGCAACGATGATTTCTTAAGCTACTTAAAAGGGTTGGTGCTTGTTCCAAAATCGGTGATATCAGGTGATGGTGTAATTGTAGGAGTGGAGGCTTTTAATAGTAGTTCAAACTTGACATTGTATTACGAAGACTCGTTGAGCTTTAATTTGCCATTGGGCAATATTTCTGAACGAATCAACTACTATGATATTATTTCCCAACCAAGCTATATAACTACCCAAAAAGGAGCTTCGAGTGGATCTTACAACCTTACCTATGTTCAATCTTTAGGGGGTGCAAAAGTGAGGGTGGATGTACCAGGGATTGATTCAATTATTCAAAAAGGTGAAAAAATAGTGATTAATGAAGCAAAACTGGAAGTTAAGCTTAACGCAGGCTCGGTTACAACGGATTTTAAAGAGCCAATTCGGCTTACTTTACTTCAGCCAGATTCATCGGGGAGCGACAGAAGTGTTTCCATAATCGACTATATTGATTTCTTATTTACACCAAATGATTGGGTTGGATATCACAACTATGGTGGAACATATGTTTCAAGTGAAAACAAATATGAGTTTCACTTTAATAGGCATTTACAACACTTAGTTGACCAGTATATTGAAACCGGTTACAACGATTTTAGAGGATTTTATATTTCTGTTCCTTCAGATTTCCCAATTACTCCATCGAGAGCCGTCCTCAATACAGACCCAACAAATGGAGGAATTAAAGTTTCTGTAACATATACCAAACTGAATTAAAAACTATCTGTTTATTTTGTAGCGATGTCAGAATTTAAACTTGTTTCAAGACACAATAAAAACGAAGACAGTATTATATCCATTGGAAATGATACAATAGGAGGTGATGACCTGTGTTTAATAGCAGGTCCATGTGCTGTAGAGTCAGATGAACAATTGGACGAAATAGCCAGACACATTTCTCAAATAGGCATTAAATTTATTAGAGGAGGTGCATATAAACCGAGGTCGTCTCCATATTCTTTTCAAGGATTACAAAAAGAAGGTCTTCAAATTTTGAACAAGGCCTCTACAAAGTACAATTTAAAAGTTGTTACCGAAGTTTTGGACACCTCGCTTATTGAAGAAGTGTATCCTTATGCTGACATTTTACAGGTTGGGTCCCGTAATATGAAGAACTATCAATTTTTAAAGGAACTGGGTAAGCTAGACAAACCCGTATTGTTAAAAAGAGGAATGTCTTCAACAATAAATGAATGGTTGCTTGCTGCAGAGTACATTATGTTAGGAGGTAATGAAAATATTATTCTGTGTGAAAGAGGAATTAGGACATTTGATACTTCTGCAAGAAACACAATGGACATAGCTTCAATTCCTTTAGTTAAAGAATTAAGCCATTTGCCAATAATTGCTGACCCGAGCCAGGGAACAGGGAAACGCAGTTTGATAAAGCCCATGTCACTTGCATCACTTGCAGCAGGAGCAGACGGCTTAATGATAGAAGTACATAATCAACCCGAAAACGCGTTGTCAGATGGTTTTCAGTCCTTATATTTGGACCAACTAAAAGGTCTTGTAAAAGAGCTTAAATTACAAGCTAACTTAAGCGGTAAAAGCTTAAATATAGTTAGCAGAATACCAGAAAGAATATGAACTTAGCCATAGTAGGTGCAACAGGAATGGTCGGAAGAACCATGTTGCAAATCTTGGAAGAAAGAAACATAAAAATTGATACACTTTACCCTGTAGCAAGCGAAGCATCAGAAGGTAAAGAAATCTTTTATCAAGGAAAAGTGTACAAAACAACTACCCTTGACAAAGTATTAAAACAACCATTGGATTTTGCGTTGTTTTCGGCAGGAGGAAGCACATCGCTTGAATGGGCTCCAAAATTTGCTGAAAGAGGAGTCGTAGTAATCGACAATTCTTCAGCATGGCGAATGGATAAAAACTGTCCATTAGTTGTTCCTCAAATCAATATTGATGCCATCAAATCTGAGAATAAAATTATTGCCAACCCTAATTGCTCAACGATTCAAATGGTAATGGCGTTGGCCCCACTTCATGAGCGATTTACCATTAAGAGGTTAGTGATTTCTACATATCAGTCTGTTACCGGAACAGGCAAGGCTGCAGTAGAACAGATGGAAGATGAGCGAAAACACGGGGAATCGAAAAATATGGTATATAATTATCCTATTGACAAAAATTGTATTCCTCATTGTGATGACTTTTTGGACAACGGCTACACTAAAGAAGAAATGAAGCTGGTTCACGAAACAAGAAAGATCTTAGGCGACAACTCAATTGCAATTACAGCAACTGCTGTAAGGGTTCCGGTAGTTGGGGGTCATTCTGAGTCAATAAATATAGAGTTTAAAAAGGAGGTGAGCGTTCCTCAGGTTAAAGATATTTTGAATGATTCTGAAGGCATTTTAGTTGTTGACGACCTCGTAAAGAACGAATACCCAATGCCGCTACATGCTATGAATAGAGATGAAGTTATGGTGGGAAGAATTCGAAAAGACGAATCACAATCAAATACAATTAATCTTTGGATTGTTGCAGATAATTTAAGAAAAGGGGCTGCTACCAATGCAGTCGAAATATTAGAAAAATTAATTAAGAAATAATGCCAGCAGGATTTTATTCAATTCCAGTTTCAAGTGTAAAAAGAGAAACTGAAGATGCAGTTAGCATAACATTAGATATACCTTCAGAACTTAAATCACAATTTGAATATAAGGCGGGTCAATATCTTACGTTCAGCATTATAATAAACGGCGAAGAAGTAAGACGATCTTATTCAGTTTGTTCAAGTCCTATAACCCAAAGCAACCCAACAATAGCTGTTAAACAAGTTGAAGATGGAAGGATGAGCACGCATTTAAATAGGAATGTTAAAGCGGGGGATGTACTAGACGTAATGCCTCCTATGGGTAAGTTTACTCTTGAACCAAACCCAACGGCAACCAACAACTATTTTCTATTTGGGGGAGGAAGTGGAATAACGCCACTAATAAGCATTATTAAGACCGCTCTCCTAACTGAACCAAACTCCAACTGTTTTTTATTTTATGCGAACAGAGATGCTGATAGTATCATCTTTAAGGATGAGTTGGAGCAATTGGAAAGCTCAAATGATAATTTTAAAGTTTTTTATAGTTTAGATAATCCTCCTGCAGACTGGAATGGTTTTACTGGGTTTTTAACTGAATCACGCGTTTCAGAATTAATTCGACAGGAATTAGGACTAAACTACCCAACAGCCTTTTACTATACATGTGGGCCAAGTGCTATGATGAAGGTAGTAGAGGATGGTCTGAAAGCAACAGGAGTTAGAGATGAAAATATTTCAGTTGAGTATTTCACTGCTGTCACAAAAAGTAAAGAAGAAAGCACAACAGTTGATTCCGACGAACCACTAAACTATAGCGAAGAAGTAGTTGAACGAACAATTCAGGTTGAAGTATTCGGTCAAACAAAAGAAGTTGTAGTTAAACCTCAAGAAACAATCTTGATTGCAACACAAGATGCTGGTTTGGATCCGCCATATAGTTGCACTGTAGGTGTTTGTACAACTTGCAGAGCACGATTACGCAGCGGTAAAGCAAGTATGGATGAACGTGAAGGTCTCAGTGATGCAGAAATTGACCAAGGTTATATTTTAACCTGTCAAGCACATCCTTTAAGCGACGACGTTGATCTAGTTTTTGAGTAGGTTTAGCTAGCGATTTTTACTTCCCATCCGTCAACAAATTTCTTGATGGTAAGGCCCTTATCGTAGTAGATTCCTAAGTCATGTTTTGGCACTTTGTAATCTGAAAAACCTGCTTGAGCCATAAAACTTCTTAAATCTTTTTCTGTTGCGAATAGCTCTTCATGATACGTTTGCAAAGATGACTGCTCTTGGGTATCCTGAATTGATTTATAATTGATAAGCATATTCTTGATTTTGTCAAGATAAGCATCGTCAATATCAATAGGAACAGCAATTGTTATTACTTTCTTTTCGTTTTTAGCCATCCAAAATTGAGATCTACATGAACTACTGCAAAACTTAGCAGTTCTTCGGTTTGCTAAGAAATCTGAATCGCAGTGTTGGCATCTTAAAGCAGTAGCTTTATGGTTTTGTTGGAACCCTTTTGTGGTTCTATAGAGTGACATCTGTTGTTGCATGTGTCAAATATAGAATCAAGGTACTTAACGTTTATTAACGTTAAAAAAACAAGGTGAACAAGAAATGCTACATTTATAAATCCCAAACAGACCTGTTTCTGCCAACCATGTGATTTTTGATGTTTATCCAAAAAGCTAAAATGAAGTAAACAATAATTGGGCTTCCAAATGTAAAAAATGAGACATAGATAAAATAGAGACGTATTTTGTTAGAGTTTATGTTAAACATCTCTCCCAAATAAGTACAAACACCAAATGCATATTCTTCAATAAATGTTTTTATTCGATCCATCTTTATTAGTTAACAATAATTTTCGTCCAATATTGCAATTTAGGCATAACTTCTTTTTGCAATAGGTTTTGTACAAATGTAATAAAGCTTGAGAATTTTGTGCGGATTGTGAGTTTATTCCTGCACGTTTCCACTGTTCAATTATTTTATTTTTTTCTGATGGAATTTCTAGGAGATGCTCAAGAGCTTTTTCTGCATTTCCGTTCTGTTTTTTTGTTTCAAACAAAAAAACAAATGGGATAATGGCATTTAATAACAAGTGATTTGTAACTTGTTTTGACATCTTTTTACTCTTTGGAGGAGATGCACTTTTGAACGTAAAGTGCGTAGTCCAATAATCAGACAATTCAAAAGAGAATACTTTTCTTAATTCACTCATGTTGGATAACGACAGGATTGTACTTGTCCAATTTGGAACGCTATAGATTAATGCAGCAATTTGAGCAAGCTTAATATGGGGTAAGTTCATTGGTCTCATTCTACCTGTTTTTAATTTTGTAGCAATCTCCATGAGGTCATATTTGGTTTTTAGAAAAGAGTATTCTTCTTGTAGGCTTTTGTAATAAGAATCAGGTATAGCTTCACTCAATAATCCGGAAGCTCCAAATAGCAATGCTTCCAACTGAAATATTGAATGAGCGTGTTTCTGAATAAATTCAAAAGGCAACTTTCTGGCAAGTTCTTCAAACCCCTTAGTGTTGATTGGCATTCCAAAAGCTCGAAGCGTTGACATGTATAAAACAGAGTTCCAATTATTGTTAGAATCAGATAGATGTTGATTAAATCTCTTACACCTTTCTTCAACGCGTTCAATTAACATTCTATCCAGCCAATTTGATAGTTCGAAGGGGTTGATGGTCTTGATTTGATTTTGACACGGGATAAAGCTTTGATCCCTCATTAAATTTTCATATTTACTTAGAGGCCGACCATCTAATCTATCTTTTAAACTAAGTGAAGGTGTTTTGGTTCCGTCTTCTCGCAGTACCTCTTTTGAAGCGGAATAGCAAACGTGTAAAATCACATTGTTATACGCTTTATCGAATTGATGGTTATGAGCAAGCCAATCTTTTTCATAAATATGAATTTCAATTGATCCATGGAAATCAGTTTTGCCAATTCGAATATGTGCGTTTTCAAAGTCAGGCCCACTATTTACATTTAGCGTTCCTTGATTAATAATGGTAAGGTTTTCACCTTTTAAGGTTGTTAGTTTTTGTTGTTGATATAGTTGATGTTCCCAGATAAATTGCAGTAAGTTTTCATTGTAGTCAAAAGTCATATATTAAGTGTAAATTGATGTTTCATTTGCCAGTTTTTCAGCCTCCCTCCTTGCAGCTTCTCCATAGTCTTTTCCGTTAGATGCATAAATGATACCCCTTGAAGAATTGATTAGCAAACCTCCAGATGAATTAGCCCCGTTTTTGCAAACCTCTGGAGCACTACCCCCTTGAGCCCCTACGCCTGGAATTAATAGAAAATGGTCTGGAATAATTGTTCTAATTTCTTTCAGTGCTTCTGCCTTTGTAGCTCCTATAACAAACATTAAGTTGTCTGGTGTTCCCCATTGAGAAACGGTTTTTAGTACGGTTTTATAAAGAGATGGAGTATAGATTGTGTTGGTCTGAAAATCTGCACTTCCTGCATTTGAAGTTAATCCTAAAACAATCGTAACCTTATTGCTGAATTCTAGAAATGGTTCAACACTATCGCGACCCATATAAGGTGCCACGGTTACAGAATCAAAATCTAGATTCTCAAAGAATGCCTTTGCGTACATTGTACTAGTGTTACCAATATCTCCTCTTTTTGCATCAGCAATAGAGAACACATTTGCAGGTAAGAGCTCTCGTGTTTTTTCTAAAATCTTCCAACCTTCACTTCCCAGATGTTCATAGAAAGCGGTGTTGATTTTGTACGAAACGGCAAAATCTTTCGTTGCTTCGATTATGGTTTTATTAAATTCAAGAATCCCGCTACTATTTTTAGGTAAATGGGCTGGTAATTTATTGACGTCTGTATCAAGACCTACGCATAAAAAACTCTTTTTCTTTTTTATTTCAGATATAAGTTCGGTGACATTCACCCTTCAAAAAAAAGTAAAATAGTGTGTATTTACAGAAATATTTACTTTTACACCTCAAATATGAAAAAGCAATCGGTTATCTTATTCGCTTCAATGATCTTGTCGATAGTTGTTTTTGGTCAGGACAAAGGAATATTAAGTGGAAATTTTCAATCAAACTATTCTGTATTTATTAAAGACTCATTAATTGGAGCAACCGAAGCAGCTTCTCCTCAATATGGAAGACAAATTAGTTCTGCAGAAGCATGGTTGTTTATGAATTACGACTACAAAGGTTTTCATGTTGGGGTGAGATACGATTTGTTTAATAACAGCAACCTTTTAAACCCTTCAGGGGCATATACTGGTCAAGGACTTGGTTTTTGGCAGATAAAAAAGAGTATTAAAGATTTAGAATTAACAGTTGGTTCTTTTTATGATCAATTTGGTTCAGGCATGTTATTTCGAGCATTTGAAAACAGGCTTATAGGAATTGATTATGCTATGGAAGGGGTAAGGGCAAAGTATAAAATATCAGATAATTTTACCGTAAAGGCCTTTACGGGTAAACAAAAGGGATTTCAAGACAATCGTTTTGGTACATCACCACAAATAATAAAAGGAATAAATACAGAAAAAGGTTTTACCTCAGAGAACGGAACGTCTTTAAACATAGGAGCATCTGCAATAAACCGAACTTTGGATGAGAATACGATGACTGGATTGGTAACAGAAATCAATTCAATGCCACTTGAAGATAGATTTTATCCAAAATACAATGTTTATGGAATGAATGGATATTTCACATTGAACTGGAAAGATTTCGGTGTTAATGGTGAATACAATTACAAATCAAAAGAGGCCATTCGGGATAACGATGGTAACTTGTTTTTCAGTAATGGATCCATCTTGTTTGGAGGAGTTAGTTATTCAAAAAGAAAGCTAGGTAAAAACAAAAAAGGAGGGCTCGGGATAAACGCTCAGTACAGACGAATAGAAAACTTCCCACTTACGGTTTCACCGTATGTTAGCTTACTTAATGGGATAGTTACTTATCAACCTTCATTTACACGACAAGCAAGTTATAGAATGCTTGCACGATATCAAGCTCCTGCTCAAGCGTTAGGTGAGCAAGCTTATCAGGCGGAGATTGTCTATTCCCCTACCAAAAAAACAAGCTTTCAAGTAAATTATTCTGATATAAAAACGCTTGAAGGGAAGCAGCTTTATAGTGAGCGATATGGAAAAATCGAACAGAAACTAAGCAAGAAATGGAAAGGAAAAATCGGGTTACAAAGCGTTATATACAATCAACCGGTATATGAAGGGAAAGATGAAAAATATGGAAACGTTGAAACGATTACTCCATTTTTTGAAATTACTTACAAAGTAGACCGAAAGAACAGCATTCGGTTTGAAACTCAATACCTAATAACCGAACAGGATTTAGGTAGTTTCTATCATGGCATATTAGAATGGAACAGCTCTCCACACTTCACGTTGGCATTAAGCGATATGATTAATACTAATCCCGTGAGGAAAGTGAACCCAACCTTGGCTGATCAAGTTTTACATTACCCTACAGTTTTTGTTAAGTACAACATCAAAACCACATCATTTACAGCAGCGTATGTTAAACAGGTGGAAGGTGTAAATTGTACGGGAGGAATTTGTAGGTTAGAACCTGCATTTAGTGGCTTAAGATTTACTTTAAGTACACAGTTCTAACGCTCTAGTATAAAGGAAGTTTCCTTATAAATGTGGGTAAAATGGTCTCTTAGATTCTGAGCATCATTTTGATCATCAGTAGACGCTGTAATTACTCTGTTAAGACCCCTAATTTTTTCAATTACCCCGTCTTTACCGCTATCTTTTACACGCTTTAACATTCGGTCAGCATTTGCTCTATTTCCAAAACTACCAACCACAATCAGGTACTTTTTATTTAGATCAATTCCCGTAGTTGTAATTGGAGTAATTTCTTCTACTGGCTCTGCTTCCACTACCGGTTCTGTTTCTACTACATCTGCGGTTTCTTCTTCAAACTCTTCAAAAGATTCTTCTTCAGTTTGCTGTTCGAACTGCTCTTCAATGGGTTCGTCTATAAAAGATGCCTCATCATCAACGTACTCATCATTTTCAGAATCTTCTACAAGGTTAGTTGACATATCCTTGCTTCCAGTTCTCGTGCCAATTTCTCTAAAAAACACAAACCAAACAAAGAGCCCAAGCAACAATAGATAACCCAACCACTTAACGAAATTCATGCTACAAAAATAGAATGGATAAAGCTAGAAAAACAAAAAGCCCTGTTTTATTTCAAAACAGGGCTTTAATTTCTATGAGATTCTGCTACTTAGTCCCAGAAAATCTTGAAGACACTTCATTCCAATTAACCACATTAAAAAATGCGTTTATGTAATCTGGTCTTCTGTTTTGGTAGTTTAAATAATATGCGTGTTCCCAAACATCAATTCCTAAAATAGGTGTTCCTCCGCATCCAATTCCTGGCATTAATGGGTTGTCCTGGTTTGCAGATGAACATACTTCAAGTTTGCCATCTTTAACACATAACCATGCCCATCCTGATCCAAAGCGAGTTGCAGCAGCATTAGAAAATTCTTCTTTGAAACCATCAAAGCTTCCAAAAGCACTGTCTATAGCAGAAGCCAATTCTCCTGTTGGTGCTCCTCCGCCATTTGGGCTCATTACTTTCCAAAAGAGTGAATGGTTATAAAAACCACCACCATTATTCCTTACTGCATTGTTGGTCATATCAAGATTAGTAAGAATATCTTCAATACTCTTTCCTTCTAAATCTGTTCCTGTAACTGCATTATTAAGTTTTGTAGTGTATCCCGCATGGTGTTTGCTGTGATGAATCTCCATTGTTCTAGTATCAATGTGAGGTTCTAGTGCATCGTGTGCATATGGTAAGCTAGGTAATTCAAATGACATAATTGTTTATTTTAAGTTTATTCGTTAGCAAATCTAATAATAGTACATTGTATTAATAAATTTGTTTGCTTATAGCTCAATAAAAATGGTTGATATGGACATAAAAAGTGTAATTGTAAATAGAAGAGCAGTTTACCCAACTTTATTTTCTGGCGAAGAAGTTGAAAGTAATGTAATAGACAAAATGTTGGAATTGGCCAATTGGGCTCCAACACATAAAAACTCGGAACCATGGAGGTTTAAAGTATATTCAAAGAAGGCGAAAAACAGGTTGTTGGATCAATGTAAACACTGCTATATTCAAGAAACGAATGGAGAAACGTTTAACCATCATAAAGTTAAAAAGATAGAAGAGCGTAAGACATCAGTTAGCCATATAATTGCTATATGCATGGAAAGAAACGAGCACTTATTGCCAGAGTTTGAAGAGATTGCCTCAGTTGCAATGGCAGTTCAAAACATGTGGCTCTATCTTGCAAGCACTCAGAAATACGGTGGATATTGGAGTACTCCAAACTATGCATTAGGTGAAGAATTTTCCGGTTTTTTAAATTTGGCGAAGGATGAAAGATGCTTGGGCTTGTTTTACATCGGGACAATTAAAAAGGATATTTTGCTTCCCAAAGGAGTTCGGGGTGATTGGCAAGAGAAAGTAGACTACCATTTTTAAGCAAAGCAACCTTATTTTTGCCCCCATGTCTTCCAGACTCCATATATACAATACACTTACTAAGCAAACAGAAGAGTTCAAGCCGATTAATCCTCCATTTGTGGGGATGTACCTCTGTGGTCCAACGGTTTATGGAGACCCACATCTTGGCCACAGTAGAGGTGCGGTGATGATGGATGTGTTGTTCAGATACCTATCTCATTTGGATTATAAGGTTCGTTACGTAAGAAATATTACAGATGTAGGCCATTTGCTGAATGATGCGGACGAAGGAGAAGATAAAATAGGAAAAATAGCTAAGGCAAACCAAGTAGAGCCTATGGAAGTTGCACAACAATATACTAATGCTTATCATAATGCTTTGGAACAGATGAATGTTTTGCCTCCGAGCATAGAGCCTAGAGCTAGTGGTCATATTATTGAGCAGATAGAGATGGTGAAGGAGATTATTAAAAATGGGTTTGCGTATGAGAGCAATGGTTCGGTGTATTTCGACGTTTTGAAATATGCAGAAAGTAACGACTATGGTAAATTAAGTGGCCGAAAAATAGAAGACCTCATAGCGGGTGCAGGAGAAGAACGCAGAAGCCTTGAAGGTCAAGAAGAGAAGAAGAACCCAAACGATTTTGCTCTTTGGAAAAAAGCAACTCCCGAGCATATTATGAAATGGAATAGTCCTTGGAGTGTTGGTTTTCCGGGTTGGCATATAGAGTGTTCTGCAATGAGTGACAAATATTTGGGTAAGCAGTTTGACATACACGCTGGTGGTATGGATTTGTTGTTTCCGCACCACGAAAGTGAAATAGCCCAAAGCTCTGCTTGTGGTTGCAATACTCCCAATTATTGGATGCACAACAATATGATTACCATCAATGGGCAAAAGATGGCAAAAAGCTTGAACAATGGTGTCTTGATAGAAGAACTCTTTAGTGGCAACCACCACTTGCTAGAACAAGCATATAGTCCAATGACATTGCGTTTCTTTTTACTTCAGGCCCACTACCGAAGCACACTTGATTTTAGCAACGAAGCACTACAAGCAGCAGAAAAAGGATATCAAAGACTGATGAATGCAGCAGCAAAGACTGAAGGATTAGTTTCTTCTGAAAGCAGTGATATGGATATTCAAGCATGGAAGGATACCCTATACGAGCAAATGAACAACGATATGGCAACTCCGCAAGTGATTGCTACCTTGTTTGAAGCGGCAAAATGGATAAACGAAATAGACGCTAAGAATTTAAAAATAACAGCCAGCGACAAGAACATCCTACACACTACCTTTCATAACTTTACATTTCAAATATTAGGCCTAATACCTGAAGAGTCAGGAAATAACGAGGCGTTAGATGGCGTTATGAGTTTAGTATTAGACATAAGAAAAACAGCCAAAGAGAATAAAGATTGGCCAACTGCTGATAAGATTCGCGATGGTCTAAAAGATGCTGGAATAGAAGTGATGGATGGAAAAGATGGAAGTACTTACAAATTGAAATAAATATTGAAAACAGTGATTAAATACGCTATGTTCATTGGTTTGGTTCTCGTTGGACTGGCAGGTTGCAAGGACAATAAGAAAAAACCGGATGACAAACCAGTAAAACCTTCAAAACCAACATTTACAGTACAATTTAATGGCGACAGTGCTTATCAATTTGTTCAAGATCAAGTAGATTTTGGACCTCGAGTACCTGGCAGCATGTCTCATGGAATTTGTGCAAACTATTTAGAAAATAAACTTAAACAGTATTGTGATACGGCAATGGTTCAGTTTGGTTCAGCAACCGATTATAAGGGGAACCCTGTTGAAATTAAGAATATTATTGGCAGTATTCATCCAGAAAAGACAAAGCGAATACTGTTGTGTGCACACTGGGATACAAGACCTCAAGCAGATGAAGATAAAAAAAACCCAACTGAACCCGCAGATGGTGCAAATGATGGTGCAAGTGGGGTTGGAGTTTTATTAGAAGTTGCACGACAACTTCAAATCCAAAAACCAGATGCAGGTGTAGATATTGTGTTATTTGATGCGGAAGACATGGGAGATCGGCAAGGAAGTCCAAACTCGTGGTGTTTAGGATCTCAGTATTGGTCTAAGAAGCCCCACAAACAAAACTATGTTGCACGATTTGGAATTTTACTGGATATGGTAGGGCCGAAAGATGCAGTCTTTGCTATTGAAATGAATAGCTGGCAATACGCTCAACCTTATGTAAAACAGGTTTGGAGAACTGCAAGTGAGTTAGGTCATGGAAAGCACTTTGTAAATTACCAAGGTGGAAGCTTGGTAGATGATCACGTATTTATAAATCGTATTTTAGGTATTCCAACATTGGACATAATTCATTACAATGTTTCTGACAACTCTGGTTTTGGAGACTTCTGGCACACACACAAAGACAACATGTCTTCAATTGATAAAGAAACGCTTTCTGCAGTTGGCGAAACAGTGTTTAAGGTTGTAATGGATCTCTAACTTACATTTTCGCTCCATTATCTAGAACCCCGTTGCCTCTGAAATAAGGAGAGAATCCAGTCTTGATATTTACCAACGGTTAACCTCTCCATACCAAAAAAACGACATAGAAAACATACGTTGCGAGAAATAGTAGCCCTGTTGGCTTACCTATTTGATTCCTAGTCTTTCCAGTAATTAAACTAAAGATAATTAAGCAGGTGGCAAGAAGGAGGATTAACATGTCTATGTTTAAATCAGTATCAAAGTTCATTGGTCTGATTAAGGCACTTATTCCCAGTACCCAAAGAAGATTAAAAATGTTAGAACCGATTACATTGGCTATTGCAATGTCTGTACTCTTTCTAATTGCCGCAACCGCAGAGGTAACTAATTCAGGTAATGAAGTGCCAATTGCCACAATGGTTAATCCAATTAATTTTTCTGAAAGACCAAATTGAGAAGCAATTTTTACAGCACCATCTACCACCCATTTCCCCCCAAAAAACAACCCTAAAATACCAAGCACAATAAACAAAATTGACTTAGGCATAGGTAGAAACTCGTCAGGTCCTTCTTCAATAAGGTCTGCTCTTCCTTCGCGAGAAAGCTTGATGATATAACCCATGAAAAGAGCAAAGAATAACATGAAAATAATGCCATCAAGTCTGCTAATTTGAAATGCGGCATCATTACCAAAAAACGTTGCGTTTGCCGTAAATGCAACTAATAGAAGTGCTATTATGGAATATGGAATTTCAGAAAGTACAGTACTGTTTTTAATAGATAGCGGATATATTAGGGAAGCTACGCCTAAAATAAGTAAAATATTAGAAATATTGGAGCCTATTACGTTACCAATGGCGATGTCTGCAGAACCAGAATTGCTTGCAATGATATTTACAATAAGTTCTGGCATAGAAGTTCCCATTGAAACAATAGTTAAACCAATAACCAATTCGGAAACATTGAATTTCTTTGCAACAGAAGCAGATCCTACAACGAGCACGTCAGCACCTTTAATTAAAACATAGAATCCAACGACAAAGAGAATGTAAACCCCGTATTCAGATAGCAATTCTTGCATTCGCGACAAATATCTACTATTCTTTTAAAGTCATTTGAAATTTACTTTATCTTATTTTACACAAATATTAACGAAACACTACATTAAACTTTATTTAGCCTTATACGTTTGCAGTATAACAATGAGATTATTACTAATTAGTTTATTTCTTGTCTTATCGAGTATAGCAGTGCTTGCACAACAATATACCATAAGTGGAAGAGTTGAAGATGCATCAAATGGAGAAACACTTATTGGTGCAACCATCTTAGTTAAAGGTGGGGGTGGTGCAATTACCAACGAATATGGCTTTTACTCATTATCACTGGAAGAAGGTAGTTACACTCTTACTTATCAATATTTAGGTTATGAAGATGTTATAAAAACGGTAAACCTTTCAAAAAGCAAAACAATCAATGTGGATTTAGCTCCTGCATCTACCGAAATGGAAACCGCAATAATCACAGCCAAGTCTTCAGAAAGGAAAGTGGAGAACAAGAAGATAAGCGTTGTAAAAATGGAAGCATCTAAAATCAAAGAGATACCAGTAATTTTTGGTGAGGTAGATATTCTTAAAACGATTACCCTGTTACCAGGAATCCAATCAGCTGGAGAAGGGAATTCTGGATTTAATGTTCGAGGAGGTTCACAAGATCAAAATTTAATCCTCTTAGATGAAGCTACTGTTTACAATGCTTCGCACTTACTTGGATTTTTTAGTGTCTTTAATGGTGATGCTGTTAAAGATTTAGAGGTTTATAAGGGAGGAATACCTGCTAAATATGGAGGTCGACTTTCTTCTATTGTGGATATCAAAATGAGAGATGGTAACAACAAACGTTTTGCAGGAATAGGGGGAATTGGAACAATTTCTAGTAGACTTACCCTAGAAGGTCCAATTGTAAAAGATAAGTCGAGTTTTATGGTTGCGGGAAGAAGGAGTTATGCGGACATTTTTTTACCTTTAGCACCAGACGAAACAATTCAAGAAAGTAAACTTTATTTCTATGACCTAAACCTCAAAGCAAATTATGAGTTGAGTGATAAAGACAGATTATATGTGAGTGGCTATTTTGGACGAGATGTGCTTGGACTAAGTGAATTGTTTAGTTTGAATTGGGGAAATGCAACAGCTACATTGCGATGGAACCATATTGTTAACGACAAACTTTTTGTAAACACCTCTCTCGTTTATAGTGATTTCAACTATGGTTTTGATGTGAAGTTTGCTGAGAATGCAAATTTCGGTTTGGATCAGGCGATAAATGATGTATACATAAAATCGGATTGGACATATTTTAAAAACCAAAACAGTAAACTAAATTTTGGTGCTCAAGCAATCTATCATCGATTTAATCCTGGACTTTTTGCAGCTAACAATGAAGAGTCTGAAGCTGTTTTTAGTGAAATTCAATTGGAAAAAAAGAAGGCATTTGAAACCGGGTGGTATGTAGATCATGAATACAAGTTCAACAAACGATTAAATGTAAGATATGGGTTAAGATTGTCTTCGTTTTCAAATATTGGGGGAAGTGAATACACCTACTCAAAAAACCCAGAAACGTATGAACCAATTCAGGAGTTAACAACAAAAGATTCATTTGCTAGTGGAGAAATCTATAACACCTATGCAGGGTTGGAACCTAGAGCGGCTATAAGCTACAATTTAACAACATCAATGGCCGTGAAGGGTTCGTATAACCGAACATTCCAATATATACAACAAGCAACCAACACAGCATCTGCTTTTCCAACTGATCAATGGTTTAGCGCCAATTTAAACATTAAACCCCAACGAGCAGATCAAGTTGCGGTTGGATTATTCAAGAATTTTGATATCGGTTTAGAGACATCTGCTGAAATTTATTATAAGTGGATGGAAAATCAAATTGATTATCGAGACAACGCCTCAATTGCTTTCAATGAAAACTTAGATGGTGAACTACTCGTTGGAAAAGGATGGGCGTATGGAGCAGAGTTTTATGTTGCAAAATCAGAAGGCAAAACATCAGGTTTTGTATCATACACTTGGGCAAAGACAATGCGTGAAATTGAAGGAATTAGTGGGGGAAACCCTTATGTTGCCAATTTTGATAGAAGACACAATTTGTCTGTTGTTTTAACACAGAAGTTTTCTAAACGTGTTTTGGCAACGGCATCATTTGTATATTCATCTGGGCAACCTTTAACCACTCCAGTAGGCAAGTTTTTCTACAACGGCAAATGGACACCGTTATATGGGGATGTAAGGAATAATTATAGAATTCCAGCATACCATAGAGCTGATATTGGAGTTACTATTAAATCAAAAGAAAAGCCAGACAAAAGGTTCAAAAGCAATTGGAATTTCTCCGTATATAATTTGTACAATCGTGAAAATCCTTATGCAATATACTTTGATGTTGTGGAAGAAGCGGATCTAGATAAAAACCCTGGAGCGGTTGTAGGTGAGACCGCCGCATTTCAAACAACATTGTTTAAAATTATACCAGCAATAACGTGGAATTTTGAATTTTAAAAACATGAAGAAACTAAATATTTTATACCTGGTAATTGGACTATTTGCATTCAGTGCATGTGAGAAAATTGTTGACTTAGAAATACCGTCTGGAGATCCGGTTTTGGTAGTGGAAAGCCAAATTACCAATAAAAAGGAATTGTGGAAGGTAAGATTATCACTTTCTCAACCATACTTTGACCAAGCTACGGTTGACGGGATAGCTTCTGCTGTTGTTACAATAACAGGAACAGACGGATTAAACCAAACCTTAACTCATACCGACACAGGAATGTTTGTGTCTCAAGATTCCATGCAATGTGTTGCCGGAGAGACATATACCCTTTCTGTTAATTATAATGGAGACTTATATCAAGCCTCAGAAGAATTGGCAAATGGTTTCCCCATTGACACAATAGCATCTTACAACTTACCAGATAATAATGGTTTTATTGAAGCAGGCATTTATGTTTTTATTCAAGGTAAAGAAAATGAATATAAAGGAGACAGCTACTTATGGAAGTTTTATAAGAATGACACGCTTCAAGAAAGTTTTGGTTCAATTTTAGAAAACGATGAATTTGGTATGGTTTCGTATTTAAATCAATCTATTGATGTAAATGATTTATTAGGTGGTATAGCCAGAGGAATTGTTCCACGTCCATATCCCTTTAAGGTTGAAGAAGGGGATTTAATAAGAGTAGAGCAATACAATTTAAGCCCACAGTATTATCAATATATCATTGATTTAGAAGCTCAATTAAACAGATCAGGTTCTCCGTTTGATCCTCCACCAGCAAATCCAAATGATAACATATCAAACGGTGGAATAGGATATTTCTCTGTGGCACATTTCACAGAAAAAGACCTTGTCGTTCCAGTATTCTAATTAGTCTTTTCTGATTTTATCGAGCAACGTATTAAGTTGCTGGTATTCCTCAGATGTAACATGATTATGGTTTGAAATAATTTCGTTGATTATTAGATTCAATTGATCTAATAATGCAACACCCGTTGGAGTAATGCTAACATCTACTTGCCTCTTATCAAAGCTACATTTGCTCCGTTCAATTAAGCCTTTTAATCTCAGTTTTTCCACCAAACGTGAAGCATTCGACATCTTATCAATCATTCGATCCGTAATGTCATTTACACTTACAGGTTTTGGATGTTGACCTTTAAGTATTCGAAGTACATTAAATTGTTGAACTGAAACATTGTGTTTCTTCATGGCAGCATTGAGAAGTCCAGAAATGTAACTTTGCGTAAAATTTATGTTTACGAACGCTTTTTCTGCTTCGCTTGAAAATGATTTTTGTTTAATCTGTTTTTCTAGAGACATGATTGTTTTGTTCACTTAACACCAAGTACAATTCAAATGTTTGGCGAATTAAAAAGGATTTCTATCAATTGCATACATATTTTGAAAAAAAAACAAAAGAATATCGAATTCGTTTAAAAAGAGCATGCAGAGAATGATAACAATGAGTATTGTATTAATCGTATTTCTTGGAATCGATTTATATGTATTCCAGGGTTTTAGGTTATTGACAAAAAAGTGGTTTCCAAATACTCAGCTCATTCTTAATGTCGTTTATTGGGCAATCCCAATTCTTTTACTTGGAGTGGTCGTCGGAACCGCATTCTTATCTCCAGATCCTCGAAAAAGCAAAGTCTTAATGTGGGCAGGATCAATTCTGTTTGGCATAACCATAGCAAAAATTACTTGGTTAGCTTTTATGGTAATTGATGACCTTTTCAGAATTGTACGCTATTCGGGTGAGAAAATTTCAAGTTCTCCAAGTGGAAAAACGATAAGTAGATCTGAGTTCATTGTTTCAGCTGGAGCAATAGTTGCAGGATCCTTATTTAGTGGACTTATTTATGGTATTGCTAAAGGGGCTCACAACTATAAGGTCAACTGCAGAACGCTTAAGTTGAAGAACCTACCTGATGCATTTAAGGGTTTTCGAATAGCTCAGATTTCGGATGTTCACTCTGGAAGTTTCTGGAATAAGGAAGCAGTGAATAGAGGAATAGACTTAATTCTTGAACAAAAACCAGATGCAATATTCTTTACTGGAGATTTAGTTAATAATACGGCAGACGAATTTGAAGGATTTAAAGAAATGTTTGGCAAACTACAAGCAAAACACGGTGTATATTCTGTCTTGGGAAACCATGATTATGGAGATTATGTTACTTGGCCCGATAAGAACGGATTAACAAAAGCCCAAAACCTTGAAAACCTAAAGAACCATCAAAAAGATATGGGCTGGAATCTTTTAATGAATGAGCACAAAATTATTGAAAAAGACGGTGCTCAACTTGGCATACTAGGAGTTGAAAACTGGAGTGCACATTCTAGGTTCCCTAAATATGGCAGCCTAGAAGCAGCTTATAATGGGGTAGAGCAAGTTGAAAACAAGCTGCTTTTATCTCACGACCCAAGCCATTGGAAAGATGAAGTATTGGATGATTATCCCGATATTGATGCGGTGTTCTCTGGTCATACCCACGGAATGCAATTTGGAATAGACACCTCTTTCTATAAATGGAGCCCGGTTAAATACCAGTATCCGGAATGGGCAGATTTATACGAAGAAAATGGAAGGTATCTTTATGTAAACAGAGGGTTTGGTTACATTGGTTATCCAGGGAGATTGGGTTTTTTACCTGAAATTACGGTGTTTGAATTGGATCAAGCATAGCAATCTCTTTAGCTTCAATTAGATGATCCAAAAATTGTGGGTTTTCTTCTAGTTTATTACCAACTACCACTACATCTGCTCCTGCCTTAAAAACAGCTAAGGCATCTTCTTTAGATTTAATGCCACCTCCTACAATTACAGGCAAGCTAACCTCGTTTTTTACTGCTCTAATTAATTTTGGTGATGCATGATGTAGTGCTCCACTACCGCAATCTAGGTATATGAGCTGATTTCCAAGCATACTTCCTGCCAATGCAGTTGATGCTGCAATTCCAATTTTGTCTTGAGGTATTGGCACAGTTCCACTGATATAAGAAACCGTTGTAGTTCTACCTCCATCTACTAAAATATATCCGGTTGACATAATCTCCAATTCAGATCTTTTTAGCTTATATGCAGACTCAACATGCCTCCCTATTAACAAGTCGGGGTTTCTTCCACTTATAAGAGATAAGAGTAGAATTCCGTCTGCTAAGTTGTCAATTTGATTTGGACTACCAGGAAATATAATTACAGGTTTTTTTGTTCTGCTTTTAATATTTTTTAAGCACGTATTCATGCTTCCATCTGTTACCAAACTACCTCCTACAAACACAAAGTCAATTTTCTCAAAATTAGGGTTGCTAAAAAGCATATCTAATTGATTGTCAGACGATTTGTCTGGGTCAATTAAGACGGCTAACATTTTGTTTTGAGTGGTAGAGTTG
>JABDQY010000191.1 GCA_013042025.1 Bacteroidia bacterium | reverse complement strand
TATTATGGATACTATACTTTCTCTCATTGTTGGTTTCGCTTTTGGACTACTATTTTCTTTCTGGGATAATAAAAAAGGAAAAAAATGGTACAGGAGATGGCATAATTTGAGCCATAAAAATCCACTTTCAGATGAAAGTGATTTAAGTTTTTTAAACAACCAACCATTTTCCAAACGATTGGTCCCTGCTATAATTCTAACTTTAATTTTTGGATATATAACATGGATGTTTGGACACCTTAACCTGATATACACAATACTAACTTTTGCTTTGTTACTAGTTGGTGTATTGCTTGCATTTTATACTGGTCCACTCATTTTGAACGCTCTTCCAGGTAAATTAAAAGAAGCGAATAAAGCCCTGAAAAAAATTGATGCGTTAGAACAAGATATAAAATCAACGGCGGAAGCTGTTCTTCCCAAATCCAAGGAAGAAGCAAAACCCATTGAAGAGGAGATTAAACCTGAAAAAAAGAAAGATGATAATTGGCGAAAAGGAGTGAAAGGATTCCTTGATAAATAGATTGATATGGAAGCTGAAATAATTGAAGAAGATAAAAGTAGACTTTATTGGATATTATCTAATATTAGGTCTGGTTTTAAGAAATCTTTAAAAAGAGCATTTAAGAACAAACCTATTGTGAGTATACTAATCGTTTTAGTTTTACTTTATGTGCTTTTCGTAAGTCGAGGTGTATTTCAACCCGGTGTTCTTTTTATTCGTAAATATTTTCTTCTTATATCTATAATTTGTGTCTTACTCTATTGGTTTACTAAAGGGTGGTATAAGAGATCTGTTAAAGGTAAAATACTCTCTTCCGTTTTCCTTATAGTTTTCACCTCATTAAGCTGGATTTTGGGTGAAGGGATATACAAGTACTTTAGTTTGTACTTTCATTATACAACTATTGAAAAAATAAGTTTAGACGAAATTCCATCTACGGGATTTGAAAGGATACAACCTATAAATTCAGTAAAAACACTTATTAACCAAGAAGCTCTTTCAGAAACTGAAGATGCCACAACACCTCGTTTTGTTAGAGGAAAAGACGGACGATACTATTATAGTTGTGCCCTAGGTCCTTCTAGAGAATACAAGATTCAGCAAATGACGAAAAACATGTATGAGTTAATTCATATTCCTGCAGATTTGCCATCCCCAGTATTCTCAAAAAAATATAGGGATATTGTAAATTTCGATGTCGGAGAATTGCTCCTATTTAGCAAAGAATCTTCAAACGCAGTAATCAAACGATTCAATTTGTTGCAATACATCAACTACGAACCTTCCGAACCAATTTTTCTGGAAAACGAAATTGGAGAATGGATGCAGGTTGTTCCCTTGGTGCGATGGAAAGGAATTCTATTTCCAAGACCTGTCTTCGGAGGGGTTATGATTATTGATGAATTGGGTGAAAATGACTATGCAATTAATCGGATTTTGTTTGGTAAGGGTAAGTATTTAGACAAAACTAAAATTAGCAATACTCCAGAACTAGTTGGTCAAAGTCTACTACCTAAAAAAGTAGCTACGTTTATTGCTGAAAGCTTCCGATTTACAAATGGATTCTTGTCACCGCTGCCAATGTACCATGAAGGAGACATTAGAATACCGGTACTGTCCAATAACGTTGACCCACAGCCCTTTACAACCTATTTTAAAATAAATAACACGGGTAAATTATATAACTTCTTTGGACTAGAGCCATATCAAGATAACAAAAAGGGGTTGAGTTTAAGCCTATTAATTCCTGGTGATGATGATAGCAAAGTGTATTATGTCGATCATCGAAAATCAAGTGAAAACTACATCGGTAGTAGTGCTATTTCTGCCAAAATTATTGAAAGTAAGAAAAACTATGATTGGTCCAAAAACTATCCTGCCGAAAGCAGACCATTTGTTCGAATTGTAGAAGGAAAGTCTCGTTTCTTTTGGTTAAGTACAATTGTTACTAAGGCGGGTGAAAATAAAGGAGAATATATTGGTGGCAGCATACCGGAAATAACATTAACCGATGCACAACATGGCAAAGTAGTTTGGATTAACCAAGATTCACTTATTAATAACGAAAGTTGGATTCTACAAGCTAGAAAAGAAATGAAAAGCTATTGGGAAAAAGAATGAGCAATACTGGAAAGAAATCTTATAAAACGCTGGAAGAATCACAAATAACGCTATCGGAACTCATGGTTCCTGTACACTCCAACTTCGGTGGTAAAATACATGGAGGATACATCCTAGGTTTAATGGATCAAGTTGCATTTGCTTGTGCGTCTAGACACAGTGGTAACTATTGTGTCACCGCTTCAGTAAACAAAGTTGATTTCCTACACCCTGTTGAGGTTGGTGAGTTATTAATTCTTAAAGCCTCAATTAACTATACCGGGAATACCTCTATGGTTGTTGGAGTTCGAGTTGAATCAGAAAACATTCAAACAGGTAAAATAAATCATTGTAATTCTTCATATTTTACAATGGTTGCAAAGGATGAAAAAGGATTAAATGTCCCTGTCCCTGGAATAGTAATAACTGACAACCAAGGGATAAGAAGATTTGTTAGAAGCGTTAAAAGACAAGAACAAACAAAGCTTCGTGCAAACACCTTTGATGAATCAAAATTTGATGCTAGTCAATATATTGAACTACTCAGAAATCACAATGTGCAAATAAACCTCTAAGTTGGTTCGCAACATTCCATTTTTTCTTCCTCAATATTATAATCTGGACTGAGATATGGTATTCCTAATCCAGCAGATCTTACAATTAATACTAGTCCTACAATAAGTAATAATTTAGGGGTGTGTCTGTTCAACTTTTGTATAATATTGCCTTTCCCAAATCTTGGCAAGTATGAAATAGCAAGTAGTATCGGTAGCGTACCAATACCAAACAAAATCATATAGAGCATAGCATTTACAGCACTTCCAGCGTTTACAGAAAGAATTGCAGCTCCAAAAGATAAACCACAAGGTAATAATCCATTTAGGAAACCTAAGCTTATACTCCCTGTTCTTCCTGGATTTATTTTTGTCATCCAATTGGTTACTTTTTTAGAAAGAAATTCAATTAATGCATTTACCGGTCTTATATAGCTTTTTAATGCATAAAGCACTAACAATATACCGCTTACCAAACCAACATATTGTTGCAGTTTAAAAACCTGTAATGGAGAAATTAAAAAGTAAAAAAAGAGTGCCAATGCTGCATATCCCAGCCATCTGCCTACATGGTGGACTATATGTGAGAACAACGAATATTCACGTGCAGCTAATCCGAGCATTAAAGGACCACACATTGCAGCACAATGAAGGCTTCCTAAAAAACCCAGTATAAATGCAGACCACATCATTTAATTATCTGTTTCTTAATGAAAAATGATTTGTCGTTAACGAAACCCGAAATCTCTAAAACCCAGATGCCTAATGATAAATCACCAAGGCTAACTGTTACTTCCTCCTTTTGATCAACTACATCATTTGAATTTATTTCCAACGTTCTGTCAAGATTTGAATTTGATAAATTAAGTAACTTAATTGTCTGAATGTATCCTAGAGAGTCAAAATTGAACTTAAGCTTATTTGATCTATGAAGAAATTCAACATCTACATGTTCACCTTCTTTCTCTAGATTCATTCTTGAGGTGTGTTCCTCTCCTTTTTCATAATAATCAACTTCATACAATGATTGACTTGAAGTTGCCATTTTTATACCCATCGCAACGATAAGTACTATAAATGCAATCATTGCAACAATCAATATTTTAGACCAATCTAATTTCAAAACGATTTGTTAATTCTACAAAGATGACACAAACTGTCTAATATCTTCTTAAAGGATTTATTCTCTTACTGGAGCCAAAAACTTAGTATTAAATGTCTTGACCAATTTACCTTCGATATAAAGGTCCATTTCCATTGGAACTTCATTATCATGAATATGTTTCTGCTCCATCTCGATTAAGATCACTTTCTTCTCCTCATTGTTAGATTCCAAAATTGTATCTTTATCTGCTCTAATTAGTGTAGCATTCTTTGTCTTTAATTCAATTTGAAAATCCATGTCTTCAAATGTTTTATTAACAAGTGAAAGATTATAAAGATTACTGACCTTTCCATCAGCTGCTTCAGTGTATGTCATACCTGGTACGCGAAACATGTTAGCTTCAACACTAGTCCTCGTTGCAAGAATTCCAACTGAAGAACCAAAGAGAATCAACATTACAATTGAATATGCGATTATTCTAGGTGTAAATTTAAATCCTACTCTGTTTTGAATGTTGTTTTTTGAATCAATTCGAACTAATCCTTTTGGTAGATTTATCTTCTCCATTACTGAATCACACGCATCCATACAAGCAGTGCAATTAACACACTCCAATTGTGTTCCGTTTCTTATATCAATACCTGTTGGACAAACATCAACACACAAACCACAATCAACACAATCTCCTTTATCAGATTGATCTTCACCCCTTTTCCTTTTACCTCTTGGTTCTCCTCTAACTTCATCGTATGCTACAACCATACTATTAGGATCAAGCATTACGCCTTGTAATCTGCCATAAGGGCAAATAATTATACATACAATTTCACGTAGTTTTGCAAACACTAAGTAAAACACTATAGTGAATATGACCAACCCTACTAGAGCAATATAGTTCTCAGATAATGGTCCTGAAATCATAGCCCACAATTCTTCATAACCTATAAGGTATACAAAAAATGTGTGTGCTATAATGAAAGAAATGAGTAAAAACACAAAGTGCTTTGCCCCTTTCTTCAGAATCTTCTCTCTATTCCAAGGCATTGCATCCAACTTTTTTTGTTTGTTTGCGTTTCCTTCAATCCAGTTTTCAATCTTCCTAAAAACCATTTCCATAAAAATGGTTTGAGGACAAGCCCATCCACACCAGACTCTTCCAAAGACAACTGTAAACAGAACAATAAATACTAATAACGTTAGTGCAAGAAATACAAATACATGGAAGTCTTGTGGCCAGAAAGGCTGTCCAAAAATTACAAATTTTCTTTCGAAAACATTAAGCAGCAAAAGTGGATATCCCCCAATTTTTATAAAAGGAGCTAGGAAAAAAAATGCTAAAAGAAACCAACTTAAATATGTTCTATACCTATAAAAGGCTCCTTTTATAATTTTAGGATATATCCAAATCCTCTTGCCGCTATCAGTAACATTGGCTAAATGTTCTCTAAAGTTTTCTGTATTTGGATGATTACTCATGTTTCAAGGGCTAAATTACCCTTCTACTTCCTCAGTTTCTGTAACTTCTGTTTCAGTAGGAGCTTCATCACTAGCCGCTTCAGGAACCCATTTATCACCTTCAGCTTCTTTTGCATCTGGTGGATTCGTGCCTTCAAGGCTAAGTATGTAGCTAGTAACCTCTTGCATCATCTTAGGAGTCAAATTGTCTTGCCACGCTGTCATTCCCTTTTCTACTACACCATATTTAATAGTTTTAAATATGTTTTTTGCTCCACCACCATGCTTCCAAAACTCATCTGTTAAATTAGGTCCAACACTACCTGCTCCTCCATCTGCATGACATACTTTACAGTTTTGAATATAAATTTTCTTTCCTGATGCTATGTCTTCAGCACTGGTTAAAGCAACTACCGTGTTTTCATCTACACTTGCTCCTTCCTCAGTTAAACTTGAAGTTTTATCTTCTTCAACAATTGCCATCTCAGCTATATACTCTTCTTCTTGAGTTAGTCCCGTTCCTGTAACACTATATCTTACAAAATAGATTACTGCAAACAAGATTGTACCATAGAACAAAAACATAAACCATGGTGGTGGAGGATTATCAAGCTCATAAATTCCATCATGTGCTTCATTGATTATTGTATCCTTATCAGTACCAACCGGTTTAACTTGGAAAATTTTCTCCCACGTACTTCGCTGGTCATACATTTTCTGTTCTTCGTTTTGGTATTCGCCTTTAACATACTTCTTTAAGCTAATTGTAACCTGATACAATAAGTACGTTACAAGTAGTAGTAAGGCAACTACAGCATAGATTATCCAAAGTAAAGGTTGCGATAATCCGCCTTCTTGAGCAGGTTCTGCTCCTTGAGCAAATAGGCTTACAGAAGCGATACTTGCTATTATCATTAATGCTATTCTATTCTTCATTATTTTCATTGTTTGATGATTGAAAGGGTAAATTTGATAACTCTGTACATTGTTGTTTACTAAGCGAAAACATATAAACTGCTGCTAGAATAAACACCATTAAAAATATAAGAAGTGCGATTATTAAATATACATCTGCTCCTTCTACGAATCCGATCATTTTTCCCATAATTCTATATTATTTTGATGCAACTTCTTGATTATTTATATCTCTACCTAGCTTATGTAAGTATGCAATTAATGCAATGATCTCTTTTTTCTGATCAACTTTTCTACCAGCATCTTTTAGCAATCCGTCACTAATCTGCTTAGCTTGTTTGTCTAAGTCTAACATTGCAAATTCTTCATATCCCTCTTCATAAGGAACACCCAAACTTCGCATAGTTGAAATTTTAGCTGCTATATCAGAATAATCTCCGTCATCTTCTATTAACCATGGATAAGCAGGCATTATGGAACCATCTGATGTTTCTCTTGGATTGTTCATATGTCTATAGTGCCAATCTGCCGTTTTATACACCTTAGATGCTGTATTTCCAGCACGTGCTAAATCTGGCCCTGTACGCTTACTTCCCCAAAGAAATGGATGGTCATAAACATTCTCACCTGCTTTTGAGTATTCACCGTATCTTACGGTTTCAGATCTAAAAGGACGAACTTGCTGTGAGTGACAATTGTTACACCCTTCTCTAATGTAAATATCTCTACCTTCCAATTCAAGAGGTGTATATGGAGTTACACTGGCAATCTTAGGTACATTAGACTCTACCAAGAACGTTGGCATAAATTCTACCAATCCTCCAATAGCAACAGCAATCAGAGAGAAAACAATTAATTGTGTTGGTCGTTTTTCAATCCATCTGTGCCAATGAGAATGAGCAACTTCTCCTTTCACCTCTTTTACAAGAGGATAAGCTTCTGCTGCTTCATTAGGAACTAATTCTCCTGCTTTCATAGTTTTAAACAGGTTCCATGTCATTAAACATGCACCAGTTAGGTATAGTAATCCGCCAAAACCTCTTAACATGTGCATTGGCAAAATTTGTAACGTTGTTTCAAGGAAGTTAGGGTAACGTAGTATTCCATCTGCAGTAAACTCTTTCCACATTAAACCTTGTGTGAAACCTGAGAAGTACATTGGTATCGCGTAAAACAAGATACCAAGTGTTGCCAACCAGAAGTGGGTTCCAACCATTTTCTTTGAAAATATTGTTGTGTTGTAAATTCTAGGAATGGTATAGTACAAGATTGCAAATGTTAAAAGTCCATTCCATCCAAGAGCACCAACGTGAACGTGAGCTACAATCCAATCTGTAAAGTGAGCTATTGCATTTACATTCTTAAGAGATAGCATTGGTCCTTCAAAAGTTGACATACCGTATGCCGTTAGACCAACAACCATAAACTTAAGCAATGCGTCATCTCTTACTTTATCCCATGCACCTCTTAGAGTTAATAAGCCGTTTAGCATACCACCCCAAGATGGAGCGATAAGCATAACACTAAAAACAACACCTACTGTTTGTACCCAACCTGGAAGTGAAGTATACAACAAATGGTGTGGTCCTGCCCAGATATATAAGAATATTAAAGACCAGAAGTGGAGAATGGATAACTTATATGAATAAATCGGTCTATTCGCCATTTTAGGCATGAAATAGTACATCAATCCAAGGAACGGTGTTGTAAGGAAGAAGGCAACCGCGTTATGTCCATACCACCACTGTACTAAGGCATCTTGCACACCGGCAAATGCTGAATATGATTTGAGAAATGATACTGGTAAAGCGAAGCTATTCACAATGTGTAACATTGCTACTGTAATAAAGGTTGCTAAATAAAACCAAATCGCAACATACAGGTGTCTTTCTCTTCTTTTAAAAATGGTACCAATCATGTTCCAACCAAACACCACCCAAATTAAAGCAATGGCAATATCAATTGGCCATTCTAACTCCGCATATTCTTTTGAAGTTGTAATACCAAAAGGAAGGGTTAGAGCCGCTGCAACAATAATTAATTGCCAGCCCCAAAAATGAATGTTACTGAGGACATCACTAAACATTCGTGCCTTCAATAGACGCTGCAATGAATAGTAGACTCCCATAAAAATTGCATTACCTACAAAGGCAAAAATTATTGCGTTTGTGTGTAATGGTCTTAACCGGCCAAACGATAAATATCGCGTGTTAAAGTTAAAGAAGGGTTCGAACAATTGAAAAGCAATTGTTACCCCTACAAGCATACCTACGAGGCCCCAGACCACGGTAGCTATACCAAAGTTCCTAACGATTTTATTATCGTAATTGAAGGTTTCTTTTTGCATATTATTTTTGATTTAATTGTTTTGGTTGTTTTTTATCTAATATTCTCATTGAAGGAGATTCTAAATCGTCAAATTGTCCCTTTTTAACTGCTTTATAAAAGGCATATAAAAAAATCGAAGCTAACAATAAACTTAGTGATATAAGTAACACAAGTATTTTCATTTATAATCCTATTCTTTTCGCTTTTTGTTTAACAAGTAAAGTATCTAATACTACCACCGAAATAGAGCTAATTGGCATGAGAATCGCAGCTATAATTGGGGTTAATAAACCCATTACTGCAAACGAAACTCCTGCTATATTATAAATTAATGAAAAAGCTAAACTAAGCTTCAGGATAGTTGCTGAGTAGCGAGCTAATTCGAAAATTTTTGGTAATTTATTAAGGCTTTTTGAAATAAGTACTCCATCAGATCCAGGGTAAAACCCGTTTAAATTTTCAGTAACTGCAACGCCAAAGTTTCCCTCTTGAATTGCAGAACTATCATTAAGTCCATCTCCAATCATTAAAACTGATTCGTTGGTTTTAATCTTTTTAACTTCTAAAGCTTTTTGTTTCGGTTTCAAGTTGAACCTTAACTTGCTAAAACCATTATAAAAAGCTTGAAGAGCACTTCTTTCTGCATCATTATCTCCACTTAATACAGATAAATTATAATTAAGTCCTAGTTTATTTAATACTGCACCTATTCCGCTTCTATAAGCCGATACAATTTGAAAATGACCAATTGTATTTCCGTTAATTGAAACATAAACTAAAGAAGCATTTGAGTTTGATTGCTTCAAGTTTAGCCATTGAGAGGATCCCAATTTAATCACTTTCCCATCTACAATTCCAGATATACCTTTACCTATAATTTCTTCAAATCCTTTAACTTCAAGTTTTTCATTTGAAGCTAAGTTAAAAGCAATTATCGAACTAAGCGGATGACTGCTCTGACTAGCCAATGAATAAATTGCTCGCTTATTACTGTGACTAATTTCATTGCCGCTAAAACTAATTTGAATAGCCTCTTTTTCGGTGAGTGTTCCTGTCTTGTCGAACACAATATGCTTTATTTTACTAAGTGTTGATACTGAATCTGCATTCTTGATGAAGAAATTATTATTTGAGAATACCCTTAGAATACCTCCGTATGTAAAGGGGGCACTCAGTGCTAAAGCACAAGGACATGCAACAATAAGTACAGAACTAAAAACAAAAGCAGCCTTACTTGCATCTACATATAGCCAGAATACTCCTGAAATTAGTGCAATTAACACCACTGCAATGGTAAAATACTTACTAATACTATTGGTCCAATGCGTTTCAAATTCTTTGGCTCCTTGTTTAATATTCCAAGTTTCCCATAATTTTTCTGCACTAGGGACTTCGCTTAATTCTACCTCAATTTCACCTTCTTTTTGACATCCTCCTGCATATACATGATCTGATATGCTAACTCTTTCTGGAAGCTGTTCACCAGTAATAAACGAGTAATCTATTACACCATTTCCTCTTAAAAGCTTGCCATTAACCGGAATTATTTCACCATTCTTGACCAGAATTTTATCTCCTTTACTTAGCTTATCAATTCGTTCCCATTCAATAGATTGATTAGTACTCTTTTTTCTTACTACAACCGGTATAAAATCCTGAACATTTCGGTGATGTGAAACATGATCATAAACCTTGTGTTGAAACCACTTACCTATCAGTAAAAAGAAAACTAATCCCGCTAAAGAATCCAAATACCCAATACCTGTGCCACTAAATATTTCGTATAAACTCCAACAGAACAAACTAAGAAGTCCTAAACTTATCGGTATGTTAATATGCGACTTTCCTGCAGTTAGAGCTCTATAGGCCGAAGTTAAATATTCCTTTCCTGAATAAAACAAAACTGGAATACTCAGTGCGACAGAAAGCATGCTAAATAATTGAGTGAAAAATGGATCGTTTGCCAATCCCAACCCAAAATAATGAGGAAAGCTATAAAGCATTATGTTGCCAAAACAAAAACCCGCAACAGCTAATTTTATTAAGTTCGTTTTATTGTATTCTTGATCTAAATCTTTTTGTTTTTGACTTAAACTAATTTGAGGCAAATAGCCAATATCTTCAAGCAACTGTGCCACATAAGAAAGTGGCGTTGACTTGGTAGCAGTTATAACACATCTTCGTTGCTCAAAGTTTACTCGTGCTGATAATATACCTTCATTAAACGAAGGCAAATCTTCCAATAGTTCTATGCAAGAAGAACAATGAATAGCTGGAAGCGAAATACTAATTCTATATAGTTCTAAATTTTCATAATCCACCAACTGACTAAAATTTTCAGCTAAATCATACTGCTTATATCTTAAGCTGACATCTGAAGTTGAATGGGTTATTTTAGATACTACATCGTCTAATGTTGCACAACCATAACAACAGTAAATGCTGTTATCGATTCTTACCAAATCGTTATCACAAAGGCTTCCGCAATAATTGCACAATTGATCTATAGATGTACTTCGGCTCACAATTCTAATAGGGGTTCAAATGTCTCCAACAAACTAAGCTAACTTTTTGATAAATATCAGTACCCAACATGATATTTGTCAACTACCCGGAATAACTAAAAGTGGCACTCTTGTCTCACCACAAATTGTTTTTGTTACACTTCTATTAAATAAATAATCTAAGCGTGAATTTCTAGAGTGATATAATCCTAATATATCTACCTTGTTGTTGGCAAGATAATCGTTGATTCCATCTACAACTGATTCATTTTCAACAGTTTTAACACCAATTTGAAATCCATTTAAAGGAAAACTTTTAGGTAAACCACCACGATTTTCTTCATTTAAAACCACCAAAACATCAACATTAGGTGAAGACAGTTTTAGATTGTCTAAGAACTTTTGAATGAACTCTACACGTTCTAATTCCTTCTTATTTGTAGCTAATATAAATTGATGAACCGGAAGTTCTTTTTCAAACTCAGGAATGGCAAATACTGGAAGTTTGGAGGTGCGTATAACTGACTCTGTAATTGAACCCATTATTATAGACCTCACATTACTTTCTCCTTTTGTTCCCATAACAATTACATCGATATTGTGTGCTTTGGCATAAATATCAATCCAATCTTTTAAGTACCCATACTCTATATGATGCTTTGGTTTCTGCTGATAATCGTCGTTTACTTTTTTAAGTAAATTCTTCATATCTTTTTCTGCATCTTTCATCATCAACTGCTCTAAGCGTATGAGTACTCCAGCTGTTGTTTGAGGCTCCTTAATTGCATGAACCAAGGTGACATCAATATGTTCTTTTTGAAAGTTGCTATATACATAATTTATTGCATGTATTGAATTGTCAGAAAAATCTGTAGGAATTAAAATATTCATGCTAATGATTTAAGAGTATGGTTTTAAACTATCTGCAGAAAGCTCCATTTGTTCAGCCAAAGAATAGTTATCCGTTCTCGTTGTTTCGATCCAGCTTCTGCCCATTTTTCTAAATACCTGAACATGCAATCCGAAATCGTTTTCAAAGACTGCTTCTAGCTCTGATACTTTCATTTCTTTGGCAATGACTATTTCCTTAGTTTCCAAATTTGCATTGAGCTTCGAAAGAGCTATGTTCTCAGTCACCATGTCTTCTTTAGGCGAACCCTCCAATTTATTGTGAGCTTTTGAAAAAAACTCAAGCTTTAGCCCTTTGAATTCATCTGAAAATTTAGCTTTTATCTCGTCTAATTGACTGTCTAATTGTATAATAAATTTCATGTTTCTACATTACTTTGGTTAAGTACTCCAGGTATTCGTTTTTCAACCCCTTGTATATCTTATCGAATATTTGCATTCGATCAACAAGCTTTTCATTCTCATCCGCTTTTCGATGATCTGTTGCAACATTATTATCCTTGGCCATCAAAACTATTTTGTGTTCCTCCTCATTGATATCATGCAACAAAGTATCTATCACTTCATCATGCCTAATGAACTGATTTTGAAAATGTTCAGCTAAAGCTAATACTTCAGTTTTTGAGTTCTTAGAAACAACATCACTTAGTCTGTTTTTATACGTTTTAATCTCATCTTTAACGAAGTTCAACTGATTTCTCCACTCAATATGCTCCTTGTGTAATTCACTTAAATACTTTTGGTTTTCCATTCTTTTTTAATTAAATATTAATACTGGTATTTTTGTCTTGTTCAACACCTCTTTAGTTGTGCTTTTATGGAAAAGCTCTTCAAAAAAGGTTCTGTGATGCCTTTTAATTGCTAATAGCTCTATATTATTTCGCTCTGTAAATTGTTCTATTCCGTTTTGAATTTGGTCTGACCATACGCATACCTGCCTAACTCCTCCTTCATTGCAAATAATTTCTTCTTCATACTCTCCTTCATCCCTGACATCTACTGAAATCAAATCAATTTTAGATTCTAATCCGCTTGTTAAATGGTATAAGAACTCCCGTTGCTCATTTAACGATTCTTTATGGTCATCAGCAAAAGCAATTCTCTTAAGTCCGGTGAATTGAGAAGCTGGAGGCACAACAATTACAGGAACCTCGCTTCTTTTAGCCACTCCAAAACTTACTGTTCCGAGTAGCTGATCAAAAACATTGGATGCACCGTTTGTGCCCATCACCAAAAGATTTGCTTTTAGTTTCTTAGATTCACTAATAATAACATCTACTGCTAGACCGAACTGACTTGCAAATTCAATTTCACAGTTTGTATTCTTCGATAAACGCTCAATTTCAACCTTTAACTTAAGATCTGATGCTTCCTTCTGAGTATCCATAAGTGTAGTTAAAACATTCGCAGAACTATTGACGTCTACAACAGGAACATGCATTACATGAATCAAATGCAGTTTGGCATCAATCTTTTCTGCAATAGCTGCAGCATATTTTGTTGCATTTATTGCGGTATTTGAAAAATCGGTAGGGCAAATAATTGTACGCATAATAAAACTTTTTGGTACTCCAAAGTTGATTAATTGAATTGACCTGCTGACTGCTAAATCTCATTTAAAAATATGATTTTTAGACGCTGACCTAACTTTACATTGTATTTGTCTTTCTATTCTTTGTTGATGAACGATGGATAGTTTTCATCAAAAAATGATTTGCAATCTTCACATTCCAATTTCTTGTAATACGCCCATAAATCCATTTTTTGAAGAGGTTCATTACAATAACCACAATTTACTTCTTCATTGCACCATTCAAAAAAATGTCCTTCACAGACATATACAAATTGACTTTTTAGTACAGTTGAATCATACTCTGGCGATTCGATGTTTTGAGCTTTCACATGATGTGAAGATAGTATGAAAGCCACTGTTCCAAGCATGATCAAAACAATTGATGTTAACTTTTTCCTTCCCATGCGTTTATTCCATTATGAAGTGAAAACAAATTGTTATATCCCATTTCTTGAAGTACTCTTATCGCTATTTTACTCCTGTTTCCATCATCACAGTATAAAAGTATCTTCTTGTCTTTACTAATGTCAGTAAATAACTCTATAAAATGTTCAGACATCAAATCAATGTTTATCGCATTTTTTAAATGATGAAGGTCAAATCTTTCACGATTACGTAAATCAACTATTAATCCTTTCTTTAAATCAAATTGTTCTTTCAATTCTGAATCTGACTTGATATCTTTCACCTCAACTAACATACCTTTTGATGGTACAATGTTCAGCTATAGAAGCCATTCGGCTTCTGATGTAGATTATAAATTGATATGATAATTAATCAGAAAGGCGAATTTTTAAGTTTATCGTAATCTAATATTAGAATTTCACTCGAATGAATTTCAATAAGATTGTCTTTTTTAAATTCTGATAACATTCGAATTGCTGTTTCAACAGACGTTCCTGCCATTGAGGCTATTAACTCTCGTGGAATCTTCATCTTCAACCTATTCTCCTCTCCATATTTATCACACATTTCAATAAGTGCATTTGCAATACGCTTTCGAACAGACTCATAAGCCATCTCCAAAATCTTGTGTTCTTTGATTAGCAAATTTTTAGATAATAGCTTTAAGAATTTTGAAGATATTTCTGGGCTTTCCTCAATATTCTTTTTAAATTCATCAATAGGAATTAGCCAAACCTCACTGTCTTCAATGGCTTCAGCACTATCTTGTTGGTTATTGTTCTCCAGAATACTCCAGTAACCAAAAAAATCACCATCATTACATAATTCTATAATCACTTCTTTACCATCCTTATTCATTTTCTGAATTTTTACTTTACCGCTATTTAAAAAGTATGCATAAGAAGGCGTATCCCCATCTCTATAGATGATATCTTTATTGGAATAATTTTTGATTTGTTTGTTTTGAAATAGGGCATTTATATCGTTTTTCTTATTCTGATACGTTCCCTGACTTTGTGATTTACGCAGTCTGTTTTCAATTGCTGTAAGCAGATCAGACTCATCAAAAGGTTTAGTGATATAATCATCCGCACCCAATGTCATTCCCTTCCTTACATCAAATTTGTCAGCTTTGGCAGTTAGAAACACAAAAGGAATTCGTAATGTTTCTTCATGTCTACTCAAAATATGTAAAACGCCATAACCATCCAGTTCAGGCATCATAATATCACAAAGTATGAGATCTGGTAAACTTTCGAGAGCAATTCGCACTCCTTCTTTACCATTACTTGCTACTGCTGTTTCATACCCAGACAACTGCAATAGCTCAGAAATATTCTCTTGTATATCTATGTTGTCTTCTATAATTAATATTGTACTCACTCTTTTATTTTAAAAATGATGGAAAATTTGCTCCCTTCATTTAGTTTACTCTCAAAAATAACCTCTGCATCCATAATATTAGCATATCTTCTAACAATATTCAATCCTAAGCCCGTTCCTTGGATAGTTCCAGCGTTTGATGCTCTAAAAAATCGATTAAATAAGCTTTTCTGATCTTCTTCTGAAATTCCAAGTCCAAAATCTTGAACTTCAATAGATAATTTACTGTTGCTTTCCAATGTTCTTAATATAATATCTTCCGAACTATACTTAATAGCATTTGAAAGTAGATTATTGAGCATGTTACGCAACAAAAAATGATCTAATTTGAACAGCACTTTTTTGTGATTAAATTCCGTAAGTAGCTTTTGATTACCATCTGTTAATTGCTCAGATTCCTCAACAAGTTCATTTAAAAATTCACTGAGTTCAATTGGTTCAGGATTATTCTTTATAATTCCACCCTCAATTTTTTCTAATGATAAAAAATCGTTTAGAATTAAATTTAAATTTTGGACGTTCCGCTTGATCTTAATTATATGTTTTATGCGATTATCTTGTTGACTCTCTAGGTTATATTTTGCAATTAATGATGCAGAACTTAAAATGCTGCTTAATGGAGTTCTAAATTCATGAGAAGCCATTGAGACAAACCTGGTTTTTAGTTCATTTAGCTGCTTTTCTTTCTTCAGTGCATTGTAGATTTCGTCTTCAGCGTGCTTCTCTCGCGTAACATTATTAATTACCAATAGAATCTGATCTATCTTTCCTTTTATCCCAAACAACGGAACACAACGGGCTTTATATGCTTTTTGATTTATTCCAAACTCAAAAATCTCTTCATTCCCTTTAAACACTTCTGCAACTTTTGCTTTCACTAAATCTTGAACATCCAAAGGTATAAGGTCAATGTAATTCTCACCAACAAGTCGTTTGGTGCCATAACCTAATTCCTTTAATTCACTTCCCTCCATAAACACTATTTCCAGCTTGCTATTCAATACTGTAATTGTACCGTTGGGAAAGTTAACCGCTATAGTTTCATATAATTTTTGACTTGCAATTAATGCTTCTTGTGCTTCTTCCTTTAATTCAATTTCATGCTTTAACAAGGCGGTTCTTTCAGCAACTTTCGACTCTAGTTTTTCTGAATACTGCTTAATGTACCTTTCATTTTCCTTTTCTTTAGTTAGGTCATGGATAATCCCTGTGTAGAATTTCTTATTATCTACTTCGTACTCACTTACAGCAAGACGAAAAGGAAAGATACTTCCATCTTTTCGTTGTCCTTCAACTTCTCTCCCGATACCAATTATCTTAGGTTTTCTAGTTTTCTGATAGTTGCTTATATATTGATCATGACTTGACTTGTCAGGTTCAGGCATTAGCATACTAACGTTGTTGCCAATAACTTCCTTTTTGGTGTACCCAAAAAGTGCCAATGCAGATGAGTTAATCTCTTCGATTAAGCCTCTATTTCCAATCACAATTACACCATCTATAGCGGTTTCGAAGATGGATTGATATTTACTTATTGAAGTCACTAAATAATTTTGCTCGAAGATAGTATTGATGCAGAAATAAAAAAGCCTAAGCAAAAATGCTTAGGCTTAGTGGGCCCACCTGGACTCGAACCAGGGACCACCTGATTATGAGTCAGGTGCTCTAACCAACTGAGCTATAGGCCCGGTTAGATTTGTAACTTTCCTATACAGGATTGGCTGCAAAAATAACTTGCTATTTTACATCAGCAAACAAAAAAAGATGACCGAAGCCATCTTTTCAAATTTGATTTAATTGGTTTATGTGTTTTGCACTTGTTCTAGGTAATCGGTATGACAAAATCCTTCGATTTCATCATTTCTTACCATGTGCCAAGTAGCATTGTGCTTCTTAACCAATTGCACAATTGCGTCTTTAGGAAACTTTCCTACTATTTCATTATCTGTGCTTGGACCTTTTCGGCAATTCAAATTACTTGAATTGGTTGCTACGCGATACTTTACACCCAAATGCGATAAATCAGCAACTCCTAAATTATTAGTAACAGACAATACTCCATTTGCTGCTAATAACTCGTTTACTTTTTCAATTGCTTCACCTTCTTGAGCTGAACCTGTTACTGTTACAGTTCCATTTGCATTGACTACCTGTAAGTTTTCAATACCTAAGTTTGCGTCTGTTAAAATTTTATGCAAAGGATTTATTTCCTCTGAAGTTTCTTTTACTTTCTTTTTAAATGAATCAAATAATCCCATAATTTTATTTATTAGCTGTAAATTTCATAATTTCTTTTCCTCGCGTTAACTGCAAGTTGTTTTCAGTAAGCATAACCTGATACATATCTGTTTTTCCATCTTCTGTGGTAGTCATTGATGTACCCGCTTCATTAATTTCATACGTTCCAGAACCTGTTTTAGCTCCTGAATAGTTGTATGTCCCTTTCTTTGTAAATGTGTAGTTCAATCCAGCATTTATTATCTCAGCAACTGCAACACTATCTGCTTCTGCTGATTCAAAGTTCTCGAGCTTCCATGTGTTATGGATTTTTGCTGATGGATCTTTCTTACACGAAGTGGCAAATAGTATTAAGCCAGTTAATGCCAAAAAACCCAGTTTTGTAATTTTTTTCATTCTTAATTTTAATTGGTTTACATGAATGAGACGAAATTAGTTAAAAAAGTTACAAACTATTTTAGAATTTCATCGATTGTGTTGTAACTAACGGAGTGATATCCCGGCCGAGCTTTTTCATATACAGCTTTTGCCCAATCACGATTTTCTTCTGTTTCGGCTAACTTTTCGTATAGAGGTTGTAAGAATTTTCTTCTACCTACAGAAATTAAAAAGACCTCCAGTGCTGGAAATGCCTCTTTGTAATCAGTATCTATACAATGTTTAAACCAATCACATGCAATCTCCGAATTTCCTGTTTTAGTAAAATTAAAAGTATTGTCAAGGTCGTTCATTTTGTACAATTCAAGGTTTTTTAATCCTCTAAGAAAATACAACCAATGATGCGTGGTGTAATTTGCTGTATTAAGCTCACTAGCTGTTTTTCTCTTATTGTTGAATTGAGAAATGGCTAACTCTACACGATCCAACTCTTGAGAATAAATTTCAGGAACATTACTTGGAATACCAGGACCATAAACCCACTCATCAATTCTTACCTTTTTCAGTTCTTCAGGATCTTGAAGCAGATTGTCTTTTAAGTATCCAATAAATCGTTTAGTGTTCATTGGTTTAAACGCATTTGTTGTAAAGTACTGCTTTAAAAATTTGTCAAATCGCTCTCTGCCTACAGTTGCTTCCACTGTTTGAAGAAAGAATCGTCCCTTTTCATATGCAACATCAGTTAAACCGTCATCAGGATCTCTACCATCTAGATTTAAATACAAATGCGTTTCCTCTGGTTTTCCCTTTTTGTTTAGTTTCTTAATAGTATGTTCTAAATCTCCCATTCCCAATTTAGTGAGCATTTTTTCGTATTCAGAACCATACACTTTCTCCATAATCCTTTGCTCAAAATAAACGGTGAATCCTTCATTTAACCAGAAGTCATTCCAAGTTTCATTAGTCACCAAGTTTCCACTCCAACTATGTGCAAGTTCATGTGCTATTAAAGAAACTAGACTTCTATCACCTGATATTATGGTAGGTGTTGCAAAAGTTAATCGGGGATTTTCCATTCCACCAAAAGGAAAACTCGGTGGTAATATTACAACATCGTATTGACCCCATGCATACTCTCCATATAAAGCTTCAGCACTGTCAATCATGCTTTGCATACTTTCCAATTCCCAAACACTTTTAGATAACATTGCAGGTTCAGCATACACTCCAGAATTTCTTCCAGTAGATTGAAATTCTAAATCTCCAATTGTAATAGCCATAAGGTACGAGCTCACTGGCTGATCCATTTCAAAAGTGTAGACTCCCTCACTATTCTTTTTTGTACCATTTTTAGCACTCATTAATACCATCAAATTGGGATCTGTCTTAATTGTTGCATCATACGTAAATTTTACTCCAGGACCATCTTGACACGGTATCCATGTCCTAGCTAATATTGCTTGAGACTGACTAAACAAAAAAGGATGCTCCTTCCCAAAGGTTTGTGATGGATTTAGCCATTGCAATGCATCTGAATTTGAGCTTGTAGCATAGTCAATTGTAACAGATTTAGTATTCTGTTCAATTGCTATAGTTAGAGGTTGTCCGAATGGTTCTTTATCCTCTCCCAATTCAAAAGAAGCTTGTTTTCCATTATTTAGAATTATCTCGTTTATGGACAACTTTCTAGAATCTAGAACTAATTTGTTGCTTCCTGTCCAATTATTGATATCTAAACGGACCTTGCCTTCCAATATTTTTTTTTCAAAATCTGCACTTAAGTCTAAACTCATATGCTCAATTCTAACTTCATTAATATTGGCATATGAATGTGCGTCTTTACTAAGTTCGACCGGAACACTATTTGTTTGGGAAGTGTTGTTATTACAACCAACTAGGGTTATAAGAATTATGATAAAATATACGATTCCTATTCTCATTTGATGCAAATAAACCATTCTGTTTTTAAATATTCCCTAACCAAAAAATAATACTCCTTTTTTTGTAATCAACACTCAAGTTTCTTTGTCAAAATAAATTTTATGCTATTTTCGTTCTCCTTAAAAAGCAGGTACAAATATTTTGGCAGGCTTTTTGAACTTATAACAATATGAAAAAGATACTTCTTACTCTACTTACAATTGGTTTTGTCGGTATTTTAGCTCAAGCACAAACTTGGGATGATTCAGGTGACTCGTGGGATGATTCAGGTGATTCTTGGGATGATTCAGGTGACTCTTGGGACGATGGTTCAACATCTTCTGATTATGATTATGATGCCGGAGCAGGTTCCGGAACAGTTGGAGATTCAGCTTCAAATGATGATTGGGGCGGAGATGATTGGGGAAGCGATGGTGGATTTGACTATGGTGGAGGACAAGACGAGTATGTTCGTTCCGCAAGACCTAAAGTTGAATCAAAACCATACGAACGATTCACTGGTATGCCTTATGATTCAGCAGCTGAGCTTATCACATTTGTAGAAATTGTAGAAGTTATAGTTCCTGACAGGTTCTTAGACCTGGGTGGTGAAGACTACTCGGTTTCAGACTCCCTTTATGAAAGAGCTCGTTCTTGGATGGCTCAACAATTTGGTGAAAAAGAAGCCAAGAAAATGATAGAAGAGGCAGGCGAAGATTTACAAGGAAGAGAAGGTAAAACGATACAAGCTATTGTTGTAATGCCGCTTGTTGTAGAACGAAACAAATTTGCCAAAAGTACCGCGGGAGTTATCCAATTCGACATGGAAATTCGCTTTAAAGATGAACGATACCGTTATAAATTCAACAATTTTGTACACGTTGAACCAAATTTCGCAGGAGGTAAAGATGAAGTAAGAACGTACATGGAATACTACATGACAG